>JBIIUD010000686.1:0-2727 GCA_044340175.1 Verrucomicrobiaceae bacterium | reverse complement strand
CGGCGGCTCCGATGATTCTTGCGCTGGATCCGAATCTGCCGCCAATGCCCTGGGAAGAGGTGTTTCCTGAACTGGAAAAACTGACGGTGCCGAGCTGGGAGACTGCCTTTCGCGTGCTGCGTGAGGGGGCTCTGCTGGATCTTAGAGCAGTTTAACCCGAACTCCGAAGTTGGAGGCACCTGATAGGCTTGAGCAACCAAGCCTCTGCACCTCTCAAGCACCTCGAACTTTGGAATCCGGGTTTAATTCAAACTGTAGCCGCTCCCAAATCAACGGCCACATCTTATCTTAAAATGCTCTGGAGCAGTTTAAATGAAAAGGCTCTGGGTGAGCGGGTTTTACTCGATGATGGGGTTTGGCGTCTCTGGAGCGGCGATGCCAAGGTCGGCTTCTTCTTTGCTCTCGTTGGGGTGTGTGAGACGGTAGAACAGTTCGCCCAGTTTGGAACGCTTGACGCCTTCAGCTGGCTTGGACTGCTCTTGATTCATGAAGGTGCGCATGCGGTCGCCAAACGAACTCTGGCTGGTGGAGTCCTGGTAAGTTGCGGGTAGATCGCCATCGCCGATGACGATGCGTGGCTGGATGAAAACCAGCAGCTCACGCCGGGTTTTGTTGTCTTTGACCGAACTGACGAGGTGCTTGATGAGGGGGATGTCCTTGAGGACGGGCAGGCCGTTGCGTTCTTTTTCGATGTTTTCGCGGATCAACCCGCCGAGCAGCAC
This sequence comes from Verrucomicrobiaceae bacterium, assembly GCA_044340175.1. GTDB lineage: Bacteria > Verrucomicrobiota > Verrucomicrobiia > Verrucomicrobiales > Verrucomicrobiaceae > JAGRPD01. The sequence goes on along the minus strand of JBIIUD010000686.1, from coordinate 2,005 downwards.
GGTGGAACCATCTTGCACCATGACGGTGGTGTTGAGGGTCTGCTGGCTGATGTTGGGGAAGGGGTTGCCATTGATGGTGGTGCTGCCGCTCTGCTCGTTGTTTTGTTGAGTGATTTGCAGCGTCAGTTCGCTATCGCTATTGATCAGCGGTGTGACACTGAGGCCAAGGACGATGGGTTGGAACTGGATCTGAGAGGTAACGCCGAACTGGCCGTCGCCGCCGGGGTTCACGCTATTGGTGGAGGTGGTGGGGACGGGGATGGAGGTGCCGGAGGTGATCTCTGCGGGTTGGTTGTTCATCGTCAACAGGGTCGGGCGGGAGACGACCTCAAAGTTCCGATTGCCGGCCAAAGCGCGCACAATCACATCCACGCCCTCGTCGATGCTGCCGTAGGCGGTCATGCCGCCGACGCTGGTGGGAAGGTCTTCGGTGGTGTCGATGGTGTTGGGGTCGAGGAAAGCTGCGGCGGTGTTACGCAGGAGTCCGGCTCCGGTGCCGGAGTATTTGTCGATCTTGAACCGCGTGGGTCGCAGCAGGTAGTCGATGCCGAACTCAAAGTTGTCGGAGAGATTCATCTCGCCAATGACCACGTTGATGACGATCTGGCGGGGGCGGACATCGAGTTCTGTGATGATTTCATCCAGGATGCGGAGGTGCTCTGGCGGGCCGGAGAGGAAGACACTGTTATTGAGTGGGTCGGCGATGATGAGGGTCTTACCGACGACCATGGAAGTGGGCGCCGTATTTTGCAAAAGAGGCTGGCCACCGCCCATGCCGCCCATACCTCCCATGCCACCCATACCACCACCTAAACCACCGCCCATGCCACCCATGCCGCCGCCGAAACCACCGCCCATGCCCCCCATGCCGCCCATGCCCCCCATGCCGCCAGTGGCACCGAAGCCGGCGTTGTTACCGAAGCGACTGTTGGTGGTGGTCGCGCCCGCCCCTGGGCTGGTGGAGCCGCTGCCGGTGACGCCACCTGCGGTGGTGCCAGAGGATTGTTGGCCGTTGCCACGATTGATGGCGTCGCCAATGATGGCCATGGCGGCATCCACGCGGAGGTAGTTGAGGCGGCGGCTGACGAAGTTTCGGAGCTCTGAAGGGGCGTCGAGTTCTTCGATGAGTCGGCCGATGTATTCAATAGCGTCGGCAGTGCCGATGACCATGATGCGATTGGTGCGGGGAATGGCGATGATTTTCGGGGGCTTGGCGTTGGAGCCATCGGAGCCGCCGGAAGAGACGGAAATCCCGGAAGCAGGGGCACCGCCAGGCTGGGGAGTGCCCTGGGCGGCTGGGTTCGGGGCTCCGCCTGAAGAGCGGGCGCCACCTCCAGTCACGCCGCCGCCGGAAGCGCCGGATTTTTCCTGATCGAGGATTTCGCCCAAAGCCCCTGCGACTTCATCGGCATCGGCTCGGTTGAGCTGAAAGGATTTCTGGATCTCAGGCGCGGCGGGTACATCGAGCTTATTGAGCACCCCGATGATGGCGCGGATGGTGGCGGAGTTTTCGATGATGACGAGCGCCCGCATGTTTTCGACGGCCTGGACGAGTCCGTAGCTGTGGCGGGGAATGATTTGATCGATCGCTTTGACGGCATCCTCGGGGTTCAGGTGCTTCAAGGTAGCGATGAAGGTGACGACCTGCTCACCACCGGGAAGGTTGGCTTCCTCCGTGTAGAGGTCGGTGCCTTCGGTCGAGGGGCGTTTGGCGTCGGCGGCGAGGATTTTGACCATCCCTGGGCCAGCGGGGACGAAGGCGTAGCCGTTGAGGAGGAGACTGGCTTCGAGGTAGCGGATGGCTTGTTCCTTGGGGAGTTCGCCCGTGGTTTCGATGGTCACCGTGACGGCTTCGATATTGGCATCTCGAATGATTTTGAGTCCGGTCCACTCCTCATAATCGAGCAGGATCTGGGTCAGTGGGGTGTTCGGATACTGAATGATGATGCCTTCTGTGCCGGGCTGTCCGGCGGGGGTCAGGCTGGGGGCCGAGCCGGGAGGCTGG
>JBIIUD010000685.1:0-2729 GCA_044340175.1 Verrucomicrobiaceae bacterium | reverse complement strand
GCTGGCAAAGTGGCTTGTGTCCAAGGAGAATCCGCTGACGGCACGGGTGCTGGTGAATCAACTTTGGCAGATGCTGTTTGGCGCTGGACTGGTGCGCACGCCAGATGACTTTGGCCTGCAAGGTGAGCGCCCGGTGCATCCCGAACTGCTGGACTGGCTGGCGGTGGATTTGATGGAGAACGGTTGGGATGTGAAGCGGTTGGTGAAACTGCTGGTGACCAGTGATACCTACCGGCAAGACTCGGTGGTGCGTCCTGGACTGGATGATCCGGCCAATCGCTTGTTGGCACGCGGGCCGCGCTTTCGCCTGCCAGCGTGGATGATTCGGGATGCGGCGTTGCAAGCGGCGGGGCTATTGAATCCGGCGCTGGGAGGACCGCCCGTGCGGCCTTATCAGCCGGAGGGTGTCTGGGAAGAGATCTTCATGGGCCGCTACACCTACGTGCCGAGTGAGGGTGCGGCGCAGTATCGGCGGACGTTGTATGCGTTCTGGCGACGCAGCAGCGCACCCACCTTTCTGTTTGATAGCGCTCAGCGGCGGGTCTGTGAGGTGGCGATGTCCCGGACCAACACGCCCTTGCAGGCGCTGACGTTGCTCAATGATCAGAGTCTCAAAGAAGCTGCGGAGGCCATGGCGGTGACGGTTTCCCAATTACCGGGTCCCGTGAGCGCGCGGCTGGATGCCATTTCCCGCCGTCTGCTGTCACGGCCTGCCACGGCCGCGGAGTTGACCGTGCTGGAGCGTGAGTTCCAGCGCGCACGGCAGCATTACGAACGGCACCCGGAGGATGCGGCTGGCTATTTCACCACGGCCACAGCGGTGCCCGGTGTCGATAAGGCAGTGCTGTGTGCGTTTACCCTTGTGAGCAGTCTCATTTTAAATTTGGATGAGGCGATCACCCATGAATGATGTGGATCCTTTTATGCTGACCTTTTCTCCAATCCGTTTTTTCATTGGCCTGCTCGCGCTGAGTGGGGCTGGGCTTTGGGCGGCGGTGCCCGAGCGTGTCGAGTTCAATCGCGATGTGCGTCCGATCCTTTCAGACAACTGCTTCTACTGCCACGGCAATGATCCGTCTCACCGGGAGGCAGACCTGAGGCTGGATCTGAGGGAGGAAGCTCTTTCCGCGCAGGCCTTTATCCCGGGCAATGCCAAGCAGAGCGAACTCATCGCGCGCATCCTCACCAGCGACGAGGATGAGCTGATGCCACCGCCGGACTCGCACAAGAAGCTGACGGTGGATCAGAAGGAGATCCTGAAGCGCTGGATCGATCAAGGCGGTGAGTATCAGCAGCATTGGGCCTATGAGAAACCGGTGAAAGCGGCGATCCCAGCGGGTCAAAACGGGGTGGATGTGCTGGTGCGGCGGCGATTGGCCGAGATCGGGCTAAAGCCGTCCCCGTCAGCGGATCGGCAAGTGCTGCTGAGGCGGCTGCACTTTGACCTGATCGGCCTGCCGCCGACGCCGGAGGAGATGACGGCGTTTGTTGATGACCGATCAGCGGATGCCTATGCCAAGGCGGTGGAACGAGTCCTGGCCAGTCCGCACTATGGCGAGCGCATGGCGATCGGTTGGTTGGACGTGGTACGGTTTGCGGATACCATTGGTTATCACAGTGACAATCCGCACAATGTCTGGCCCTATCGCGACTGGGTGATCAAGGCCTTCAACGACAACAAGCGGTTTGATCGGTTCACGCTGGAACAAGTGGCCGGCGACCTAATGCCGGATGCCACTCAGGAAACTCGGGTGGGGTCGGCCTTCAATCGCCTCCTGCTCACCACCGAGGAGGGCGGCGCTCAACCGAAGGACTATGAGCAGCGCATGTTGACGGATCGGGTGCGTGCTATTGGCAACGCCTGGATGGGCCAGACCACGGGTTGTGCGCAGTGTCATGACCACAAGTTTGATCCCTTTACGATGCGGGATTTTTATTCGCTGGGGGCCTTTTTTGCCGACATCAAAGAGCCGATCTTGGGGCGCCGGGAGGCGGGCATGATGGTGCTGGACGCCGGGGGCGAGAAGCAGTTGGCGGAGATCCAGCAACGGCTGGAAAGGCTGCGTGCCGAGTTCAATCAGCAGCGTCCCGAGTTGGCGGTGGCGCAACAGGCATGGGAGGCGGCGGCGCTCATGGCACTACAGTCGGGTGAGTCCTGGAAGATCCTGCCAGTCGTCTCAGCGACCACGGAAAAGAAGAACGTGAATCTGGCTGCGGACAAAGAGGGTGTGGTGCGCGCGGTGATTGATCCAAGGCGGAATGAGCGCAAGCAGAACGACGGCACGGACACCTATCTGATCCGAGTGAAAGTGGATCGACCAGGGATGACGGGATTTCGGATCGAGGTTCTGAAGGAAAAGTCCGCTGGGATCGGGCTAGCGGCGAACGGGAACTTTGTGCTGAGTGAGGTCGTGCTTACCGCTGATGTCGGCCAAGAGAAGAACGTCCCGCTCAAAGTGGCCCATGCCAGCGCCACCTTTGAGCAGAAGGGATTCAGTGCGGCGGCCGCGGTGGATGGAATAGCAGATCAGAAGAACAATGGCTGGGCAGTGCTGGGAGCAACAGCGGCGGATCAGTCTCTCTATCTAGAGTTGGCCGAACCGCTCAAGGGCACGGAGACGCAGGTGACGCTGCGCCTGACTTTTGGGTGGGGAGAAAACCATGAGATGGCTCGGTTGCGGGTGAGCGGCACCACTCTGCCCGCGCCGCTCCGCGCTCCAGCGGTGTCT
>JBIIUD010000684.1:0-2730 GCA_044340175.1 Verrucomicrobiaceae bacterium | reverse complement strand
CGCTTGAAAAAAATCCGCCGCATAGGTTTCCAGGCTGGTGCCCAGTTTCAGTTGCACCCCTGTCACTCCCACCTCCGGCACTCCCAGATGCCTGCGCAGCCGCAGCATGCCCTGATCCAAACGGCGCATCTCACCGTCCCCCTCATCCAGATCCCACTCCGCCACCACAAGGTCCGGCACCTCCCAACTTCCCTCGATCTCCGGCGCTCCGCCCGTGCGTCCATTCAGCACAAAAGGAAAAGTTGAGCGGGTCAGACACAATCTCTCATAAATCGCCAAAACCCGGTCCAGCCGCAACCATGCCGCCGCCTCTGAATCATCCACCTGGTCAAACCACCCTTGCAGCGTCGCATTCACCGCCCCTGGGCGACGCGTCTGCCTTTGAAAATACCCCTGCCCCTGATCCACCTTGGCGATCGGACTGCCCGGATCATAGGACAGGATCGAGAAATGGTAGCGCAGCGTGGCATCGCTGTACTCACCTTCCAATTGCAGCCTGACCAAACGAATCAGCTCCGTACCTTTGATCGCCTCCGACGGATCCTTCGGCAGGCACTGGGGCAGGATGTGGCGCAGTTGTTCGCGGAGATTCATGAATCAATTTTCTTATTAATGCAGGAGACACCCTGCCTCCGTCAAGCTTCAGCCGTGAAACGTGCGCTCGTGCGAATTTCCTAGTGCGTCCCGCGCAAAACAAAGAAGCCGACCACGACCAAGATCGGCACCAGGATCGGCAGCGAATACTTGAAGATGTAACCCAGGAAGGATGGCGTGCTCACCTTGGCTTTTTCAGCGATGGCCTTCACCATGAAATTCGGGCCATTGCCGATGTAACTGCCCGCGCCAAAGAACACTGCGCCCAGAGAGATCGCCATCAGGAACAGCGCACTCTGCCCCGCAAACTTGAGCACGTCCGGCACGCTTTCCACCGAGAGCCCCTCAGCGCCCATCGCCGCCGCCAGGAAGGAAAGATAGGTCGGCGCATTGTCCAGGAAGGCCGAAAGCGCCCCGGTCGAGAAATAATACTGCATCGGCGTGTCGATTTTCACCAACGTGCCGCTCTGCAGCAGTTGCAGCGCGGGGATCATCGTCAGGAAGATACCCACAAACAGATAGCCCACCTCTTTGACCGGACCAAAGTTGAAGTCATTGGCGGAATGCACCTCTTTCTTCGTCGTGAAATAAGAACCCACCGCTGCCAGCACCATCACCAGCGCAGGGATGGTCAGCACTCCCGCGATCTTTATCTCCTGAATGTTTTTGGGCAAGAACACCGCCCCAAGCACCACGCCCAGGAACACCACATTGCTCAGGCCACGGAACATCCACTTCTCCTCCGCGGTCTCTTTGTCACGGACCTCCTTCGGAGCCTTTTTGAAATTGATCGTGTCCATCACGAAGAAAGTGGCCAGCAGGAGTGCACAGGCCAGCGCCCAGCCCTGCCAGCAATGCTCCAATACCCACCAGAACGGCACCCCACGCAGGAAGCCCAGGAACAACGGTGGATCACCAATCGGCGTCAGGCTGCCGCCGACATTGCTGATGATGAAAATGAAGAACACCACATGCAGAGACGTGATGCGATACTTGTTCATCCGGATCCAAGGGCGAATCATCAGCATCGATGCCCCGGTCGTCCCAATCACATTCGCCAGCACCGCGCCGATGGCCAAAAAGATCGTGTTCACCATCGGTGTGGCCTCACCTTTGACCCGAATGTTGATCCCTCCAGAGATCACGAACAGGGATCCCACCAGCGCCATGAAGCTCACATACTCATGACCCGCGTGCAGCAGCGCATGGCTGTCATGCCGCACAAAGAAGTAATAGAGGCCCGTCACCAAGCCCAGCCCCACCGCCACCTTCGGGTAGTGATGCTCCCAGAAATGCGGAGCAAACAACGGCATCAAAGCGATGGACAGCAGCAGGATCGCAAACGGCGCCATGGTCCACATCGGAGGCAGAGCATGTTCGGCATGATGGGCCGCATCAGCGGTAGCAGTGGCAGCAGCAGCGAGCACAGAAAAGAGCGTCATGGATCAGAGGGGAAATCGAGCCCTTCCCATTCCAGTCCCAGCCCCAATTGTCAAGTCACAGAGCGCCCAACCCACCCACCGCACCGCACCGCGCCGAGACCGTGGCTTGGCCTACTCGCGAGACCTTCCCCCTTGGACTGCGCGCAGCCTGCTGCCGAGTGCCACCGCCCTTTAGCTCAAACTTCCCCCGCCCCCACCCCCGCCATCCCCAGCACAAGGAGTGAGGGCTTCCAGCCATCACCCACCGTTGGCGGAAAATCTTCAGCCGCCGCATTCCGTCCTTTGTTTTGCGAGTGCGGGCATGCTCAATTAAAACTTGAGCTTTTCACAGGAAGCACGAGAACTTACCTGTTCTCCGCCAGTGGCATCAGAACTTACAACGGCCCCCGAAGAGCCAGCCTGGTCAAATCTTCGGTAATGTTTTGACCTGGTGACCTTCATGGCTTCATTCAGGAAAGATTTCATTTGGCCGGCAGTTCGTTTCGTGCGATGATTGTCTTAGGACTGGGAATTCTCGGTCGGAAGGCGGTCTTTTGGGTTACCCGGAGCCGCCTTTTTCGTCTCAGGGAAAGACCTTCCACCCTTTCACATGGCTTCTTTGGTAAATCCGATCCTTCACCACCTCCCAAGCTTGGTTGGGTTGTTCCGGTTTTAGGACCTGCCTTGCTGCAGGATGCGCACAAAGGTCGGCAAT
>JBIIUD010000683.1:0-2738 GCA_044340175.1 Verrucomicrobiaceae bacterium | reverse complement strand
GCCAATCTACTGGAGTTCGCTCTGGGCGAGAATCCCTCCAGCGGAGCTGCCGCGCAGGATCGCTTTCGCTTGGTGTCAAATGGTGTCGGTGGCGTGAATGCTATTCTGACTCGACCTCAGGGACTCACTGGAATCACCATGCAGTTGATGGTCGCAACAGCCTTGAGTCGCTCGATGTCGTGGACAGTCGCAGGGCTCACACCGCAGGTCACCAATCATGGAGACGGCACCGAGTCGCTCACCTTCGCTTCATTAGATCGTCTGCCCTTGTTGCTGTCCAGTGGGCGTGGGTTTGTGCGTTTGGAAGTGACCTTGCCAAGCAGTGGTGAAAAAGCTCATACTGCCGTTTGGTTTTGGGATCGCCGCACTTTTGCGGTGGGCAACCGTTCCTTTGGTCCATCCCTACTGCAACGGGAGCGTTTTTCAGGTAGAGTGGTCTCTGGCAGTAGTCTTCTCGATATGGCGGCGAGTGCTGGGACGGTGTCGATTCGGAGTCGCTTGGATGCCACGCGCGCGGCTTACGTGGAGGTTTTAGATGGTGTGCATGAGGGGCATCGATTTGAAATTGCGCCGACTCAAACCACGGCGACAAGTCTAGCCATCAACACTGCGTCACCTAGGAACACTAGGTCGCCCGTACCAAGCCTTTCTGGGGCGCGTGTCATGGTGCGGGATCACTGGACGCTTGGAGAATTGTTTCCAAGTGCCGACTGGACGGGAGCAACGAGTCCGACGCTCGCGGACAAGATTCGTTTTTTTGATTCGAGCAGGAACCTTTGGCAGACCTTTTGGTTGCTGAATTTGCAGGGTCAACGGCGCTGGGTGCTGCAGGGAGATAGCTCACTGACGGATCAGTCTTCGACAGTCATCCCACCTGGAGCAGGTACGCTCGTGCAACGCGTAGGTTCAGAGCGGCAACACGTTTTTTTTGGGGTGCTGCGTGCGAATGCCTTTGTGCTGCCGGTCACCGCAGGATCATCGTTCCTGGCTGGCGGTTGGCCTATCGATCAAAGCCCGGCCGATCGTTCGATGCTCGCGGCGGATGGTTTCGTCGGAGCTGCCAGTGCAGCGTCGGCAGACCGCATCCTGATGTGGATGCCTGACACTCAACCTACCGCACCACAAGGGTATCAAACTCTGTTTTTGCTGAGCGCTGGTTCGTCGCTCCGGTTCTGGACTCATGACGGATCCAGCAATTTACAAAATCTCAACCAGTCACTTATCTTCGGTTCTCAGCAGGCTTTCTTTGTTAGATTACAAGCGGCCAAACCCAACTGGCGCTGGTCAATGCCATGGGTGCCCTGACGACGTCAGAGGGCGCGGAAGCGAACGCTGCTAACCATGGCGAAGACCACTGCAAAGCCAGTAATCGAGACGGCGTCTCATCATTGCAAACTTTGTGTTAAAAAGTTCAAAAAAGGTGCGTTCGCCTCTTGCAATCGGAGAGCGGCTTTCTATTCTTGTGCACGCTTGTGAAATTTTTCACAAGCTCACCTCTACTGATTGTTTATGGGCAACTTCTTTCCGCGCTGGACCAACTGGTTTCCTCTGAAACTAGCCATCGCGCTCGCTTTCATCGGAGCGGGCGTCTCGATGGGGATCGCCTACTACTTTACGCCGAAGTACACCCGTGTCGGTTACGAGCCAACGCAGCCAGTGCCCTTTTCGCACAAGATTCACGCGGGTGAGCTCGGACTCGACTGTCGTTATTGTCACAGTTTCGTTGAAGTCTCGGGTCACGCCAACGTTCCCACCAATCAGACCTGCATCAATTGCCACGGGGCAGGCAAGGGCAACATCAAGTCCGCCAGTCCCAAGCTAGAGAAAGTCATCAAGGCACAAGAAACCGGTGAGCCCGTGCCATGGGTGAAGTTGCACAAACTGCCTGACTACGCCTACTTCAATCACTCTGTTCACATCAACCGTGGCGTTTCTTGCGCCAGCTGCCACGGCAAGATCAATGAAATGGAAGTGGTGCGCCACGATCAAACCCTATCTATGGGTTGGTGCTTGGACTGCCATCGCGCTCCCGAAAATAATCTTCGTCCTCTGGATCAAATCACCAACTTGAACTACCAGGCCAAGGACCTCGATCGCGCGGGTTTCTATAAGGACCTGTTGGATGCAGGGACACCTGCTGCTGACATTGCTGAGGTGATTACGGGCAGCAAACCTGAATACGACGTGAAGGGTGTGAGTGACTTGTTGGCGATTGCTGAGAAGAAGTATGGCAAGGAAGTCTCCCAACTCGAAGTGGGTAGCCAGCTCAAAAAGCACTGGCAGATTCAGCCGCCCGAGTCCTGTGCTGCTTGTCACCGCTAATAGTTCCTCATTTTCGACCCTTTTTATCTGATTTACCCGGCTTAGAAAACGTCTCCATGAAACGCATTTGGCACCACCCCGAAGAGCCCCGCACCGGCAAACGCTACTGGCGCAGTGTGGCCGAGCTGGAGCAGCGCTCCGAGTTTCTGAAGACTGCTGGCATCGAGTTCCCTGCGGGTGACACGCTTAGCCCTGATGAACAGGAGAACTCGCGTCGTGAGTTCCTGAAAGTGATGGGTGCTGCGACGGGTTTGATGGGTTTGGGTATGGCCAGTTGCCGACGCCCCATTTTCACGATCTTGCCCTACACGGACCACGTTGAGTGGGTGATTCCAGGCAAGCCTCTGCTTTATGCGACCGTCATGCCGCGTTCTGGTGGTGCAACGCCGCTGGTGGTGACGACGTATGAAGGTCGC
>JBIIUD010000681.1:0-2742 GCA_044340175.1 Verrucomicrobiaceae bacterium | reverse complement strand
ACCCCATCGCCTACATGTTTGGTGGACTGCTGCTGATCATGGGGTGGGTATTTTTACCGCCAGGTGCTGACATTGCCTCCCTTATTTGCGCTGGGATCTTTGCCCTCATTGCAGTCAGGAAATTCCAAGCTGGCACACAGAAGTGGTCGAACTGGCATGAGCGGCTTCTCGTGAATTACCTGCCATTCACCATGCTGACTTTTGTGGCGGTGGTTCTGGGTGGCTTAATCCAAATCATTCCAACCGTGGTGGTGAACCGGGCCCAGAACATCGAGGATCGCATTCAGCAAGTGTACACGCCGCTGGAACTGGCCGGGCGTGATCTCTATGTGAATGAAGGCTGCTACAATTGTCACAGCCAAATGATCCGCACCATGCTGCCGGACGTGCTGCGCTATGGTGACTACTCACGCCTTGGGGAATCCATTTTCGATCACCCCTTCCAGTGGGGCTCAAAGCGGACCGGGCCTGATTTGGCGCGTGTCGGCAGCCGTTACGCAGAGGATTGGCATTACAAACACATGATGGACCCACGCTCCACCTCCCCGGGTTCCAACATGCCGTCTTACCCGCATCTGTTTGAGAACAAGTTTGATCAGAAATCCCTGCCATCCAAGATTGCGGTCATGACGAAGCTGGGGGTGCCTTATCCCACCATGTCGGGGGATGAGATCAAGCAGAAGGCGATTGAGCAGGGCATCACCGTTGTGGGTAAGTTGAAGGAAAAAGGCATCGCCGCGAGTCCGGACACGGAGATCGTGGCGTTGATCGCCTATCTCATGAAACTGGGCAAATACGACACCCCTGAGGTGGAGGAAATGCTCACGGAGCAGCCTAAAGGTCTGCCTTTCCCATTGAAGCCAGGGAATCCCGACAAATTCCGCGCTGGTCCTGCTGCCATTGCCGTTCCCGTTCCTGCCTCTGAGTGATCTGAATCTGAAAATCTAACCTAACATCCCTATGTTCAAACGCGTCATCTACGACAATTGGAGCCTCATCGTGCCGGTGGCGGCCTTCGCCTTCACGGCAACCATTTACTTCGTGATGGTCACCCGTGCCCTGCTGATGAAGCGGGGTCGCAGTGACCAAATGGCCGCCCTCCCTCTGGAAGACGGAGCCCCCACACCTGATTCAAGCCTCTAGACTCGACCCCGTTTTCATGAAATCCGCTGACTCTTCCGAAAAGTCCAATGAACCGATGCTCCGGGAGCATATCTATGATGGCATCCAGGAGTATGATCAGAAGCTCCCGAACTGGTGGCTGTTCACTTGGTACATCACCATGGTCTGGTTTGTCACCGCTTGGCTTGTCTATTATCAACTGGGCTATGGGCAAACTGACCACGAACGTGTGGACGGGCAACTCGCCAAGATCGAGGCTCTCCGCAGCAGCGAGTTGGAGTCCATTGACGACAAAAAGCTTTGGGAAATGTCTCGCAATCCTGAAGTGGTCGCAGCAGGCAAAGCCACTTTCATGGCCACCTGTGTGGCTTGTCATGCGGCGGATCTCTCGGCGCATTTGGCAGGGGCAAAACTGCCAGGTTTGCCTTTGAATGACAAAGAGTGGAAGCATGGCGGTAATCCCACGCAGCTCTTGACCATCGTGCGCAAGGGGGCGCCTGATATCACCAAAGGCATGGCGTCTTGGGAGGCCTTGGGCATTCAAAAGATCACGGAGGTCGTGGCCTTTATCCTCAGTCATCACCAAGAGGGGGAGGCCATCACCTTAGCTGCGGACTCACCTTTGAAGGAAGGCGGAGCGCCTTCGCCTTCGCCCGCAGCCGCTCCGCCCGCCTCTGCCCCGGCGGGTTCCGGGTCTTAGAGATCAGCTCCTTCACCTTGATACTACCTCCACAAACGCGCCGAACCTCAGCCCACCTTTTGACCGTGTCTCAATCTTGCGCCTGATCTGATCCTATAAGCTAGCGCATCTGCCCAAAGCCTAACTCCATGAGCCAATCCCCCCTGAATCTGAGCTCCCTCGGCTCCATCAATGCCGACGGCTCGCGCCGATACATTCATCCGGCGGACGTGAAGGGGAGGTTCACGTTTTGGCGGCGGCTGACGGCCCTAGTGCTACTCGTGGTCTATGTGGCTCTTCCGTGGATACCGATCAAAGGGCATCCAGCAGTGTTCTTGGATATTGTTAGCCGAAGGTTCCACTTTTTCGGCATCACCATCGCCACGCAGGACCTGTGGGTGGGTTTTTTCTTCGTCACTGGACTGGCCTTTTCCTTGTTCTTTGTGACCTCGTTGTTTGGGCGGGTGTGGTGTGGGTGGACCTGCCCTTACACGGTCTTTTTGGAGCATGTCTATCGGCGTGTGGAGCGCTGGATTGATGGCGATGCGACAGCGCGAAGAAAGCTGGAGGATGCGCCGTGGAGCGCCGGGAAGATCTCCAAGACGGTGTTCAAGCAGGGCATCTTCCTGGTCATATCCGCACTGATCGCGCATGTTTTTTTGAGTTACTTTGTCTCGATCAAAGGGCTTTACGAAATGATGAAAGGTCCACCCCGGGAGCATCTCATGGCGTTTGGCATCGTGATGAGTCTTACTTTGGCGCTGTATGGTGCGTTCAGTTGGTTTCGCGAGCAGTTCTGCGTGATCATGTGTCCTTACGGACGGCTGCAGTCCGCGCTGACGGACGACAACTCACTGGTCATCGGCTATGACAAAACGCGGGGAGAACCGCGTGGCAAGGTGAGTGATCCGAAGGCAGGAGCCTGTGTCTCTTGCAACCGT
>JBIIUD010000680.1:0-2743 GCA_044340175.1 Verrucomicrobiaceae bacterium | reverse complement strand
CTTCTTCTCCTCAATCGGATTGCCAATCTGCACCGCCGTCTGATCCTCCTCATGGCTGTCTGCGGTGAGCGAGGCCGAAGAGAACGTCGCGCCTTTCAGACCATCCCGCCCCGTGCGCCCCCCCGCTGCGATCAGCCAATGACCTGGCTTCACTTCTTTGGCGATGTCCTTGATCGGGATCACCCCAGCCGTGCCGCAGAACACCAGCGGATTGTAAATGTAGCTATCATCAAATTGGATCGCCCCATTGACCGTCGGAATGCCCATGCGATTGCCATAATCCCGCACCCCACGCACCACACCGCGCATGATGCCCAGCGGATGAATCACATCCTTGGCCTTCAGATCCTTTTCATCGATGTCCGGCGGACCAAAACAAAACACATCCAATGAACCGATCGGCTTAGCTCCCTTGCCTGCTCCGAGGATGTCGCGAATCACGCCACCCAAGCCTGTGTTAGCTCCCGCATAAGGCTCGATCGCACTCGGGTGATTGTGCGTCTCCACTTTCAAGCAGACCGCCCGTTCATCGTCCAACCGCACAAAACCCGCGTTATCGACAAAGGCACCCAGGATGAAATCCGGTTTGTCCTTCCAGATCTGCTCCGTCACCGCGCGCACATAGGTCTTGAACAAGCTGTCAACGACCTCCGTTTCGCCATTCAGCGTGTGCGTGATCTTGGCGTTGAAGATGCGGTGCTTGCAGTGCTCACTCCAGGTCTGGGCGATGACTTCCAACTCCACATCCGTCGGCTCACGGTTCTCCTCTTGGTACATCTTTTGCACCGCCAGCATGTCCGCCTTCGAAAGCGAAAGCTTCATCTGCTGACTGAGCGCCAAAAGCTGATCCGCATCGAGATCGCGGATGGGGATGTGTCGAAAAATAGCGTGAGGAGAGTCTGACATGGTCGGTAAAAATTTCTGTACCCTGCACCGGGCATCTTGATTCTTTAAATCTTGCGTCTTGAGTCTAACCCTGCTGGCGCACTTCCCAGGTGTGGATGGCCGGATTGCAGACGTCCTTCACAAACGGAGCCGAATCCGCCCCCTGACCAAAAACATACACCCGGCGGCGCAGTGTCAGCTTTTGCAGGATGAACCCCGGCTCCCGCAAAGAGCGGTAATAATTGAGAATGGTTTCTTTCTCCAAATCCAGCGCTCCACCCTTCATCCCATACTCAAGCACAAACGCCGCCGCTGGAAAAGCACTGCCTGCGCCATCCTGAGAAGTCTGCGATATCGAATCCACCAGCACCCGACCCACAAACGCCTCCAACGCCTCCGCATCCCCCTCAAAACTCACGTTATAGACCACCGTCTCGCGATAGGTCCATGGGTGACTGACCGGCGCATACAGGAGTTTGTGACAGTCGCTTTCCTTGTCAAAAAGGCCGGTGATTTCAAAAGATCGGGTGTTGGACATCAGTCAGAATGGGAGGAAACCTTCTCCGTAGCCAGAAAGCAACTCTGCGCAAGGAAGGCTTGTCTGGATCAATAAGTCGCCCGTCCTCCGGACAAATCAAACACCGCCCCCGTGGTGAACGAGCAATCTTCCGAGCAAAGCCACGCCACCAGCGCCGCGGCTTCCGTTTTCTGCCCAAAGCGCCCCATCGGGATCTTCGAGAGCATGTAGTCGATGTGATACGGCTCCATTTGCTTCAAGATGTCCGTCTCGATCACCGCTGGCGTCACGCAGTTCACGATCACCCCTTTCTGCGCCAGTTCCTTGCCCAGTGACTTCGTCAAAGCCACCACCCCGGCCTTCGATGCGCTGTAGTGGGAGGCATTGGGATTTCCCTCCTTGCCTGCGATCGACGCGATGTTCACGATCCGTCCGTAGCCCTTTTTAAGCATCTCCGGCACCACCTCATGGCAGCAAAGGAAGGGTCCGTTCAAGTTGATCTCCAACACCCGCTTCCACTCCTCCGGGTCCATTTGCCACACCGTCGCATTCGCTCCGGCAATGCCTGCATTGTTCACCAAAATATCGATCCCTCCCAGCGCTGCTACCGTCGCCGCCACCGCCTGAGTCACCGACCCCAACGCCGTCACATCGACCGCTACTGCCACCACTTTCCCCGCCGCCGCTAGTTCGCTGGCCGCCTCTTCAGCCACCTTAGCATCCAGATCCCAAATGGCCACACTCGCTCCCGAGGCCAAAAGGCGCTCCACGATGGCACGTCCGATGCCGCGCGCTCCGCCGGTAACAATCGCTGTCCGATTTTGTAGGTTGATTTGATTCATGCGTCTCCCATGCTGAAACCAATCATGCCCCTCACGCAAGCGTCAGCCTCCATCCGCCGCGCTTTTTTTGTCCCCCTGACTCTGGCGCTGCTGCTTTTCCTGGGAGGCCTATCCCAGGCGCACCCACTCAAAGCCCCGCCGCTGGACCATCCCCACGTCTTTACCTTCGACCAATTTTACCTTCCCGAAGATGACGACGCCTTTCTCACTCAAGGCGGACTGCTCCTCCTGGCCGAACTCAACTGCGCCACCTGCCACGCTCCCCCCACCGACTGGTCGCCCCTCATCGGCCCCAAAGCAGGACCCAACCTCTCCGGCATCGGCTCCCGGCTCGACATCAATGCCCTTTGGCGACTCATCCGCAGCCCCCAGCACCGCAAACCCGGCACCCAAATGCCCGGCCTCTTCGCTGGCAACGAAGAATCCGACCCCGACACCATCGAAGCCATCGCCACTTACCTCTCCAGCCTCACCGAAAATAGCGCCCAACCCCCATCCC
>JBIIUD010000678.1:0-2754 GCA_044340175.1 Verrucomicrobiaceae bacterium | reverse complement strand
CGGATGGCGCGGTCACCTTCGGGTTTCCAGTTCTTTTCATCGGTGGCGCCGCCGGTGAAGTAGCGCCAGTAGGCGCGATAGACGCCGCTTTGAGCGTCCCAAAAGGCGAGGTTTTGTGAATCAAAGGCACCGTCGGTGAGGATTGGCGTCTCGCTCATGGGCGACCAGCGCAGTCCATCGGCGGATTTCAGTGCTAGCAGACCATGATCTCCCCGGGAGCGCACGATGGCCTTGTAGCGTGCGTCTGGCGCGGCGTTGGGATTTTCGTCTTTAAAAATCGCGGGGTGACCGCCATCAGGTTTGGCCTTGCCCATGGTTTCATGGCCGATGACGATGTTGTTGGCCTTCGAACCTTTGAACTCATGCAGGCCGAGTTCTGGTTTCCGCCAGTGGATGCCGTCATTGCTCTCGGCGTAGCAGCAGAACAAGGGATGCGTGCCGGTATTGACCTTGCCGTCTTTGACATCGAGCTGCCAGGATTTGTAATACATCCGGTAGAGGTCGCCATCCCGGAAAACACTGTGATAACCACTGCCACTGCCTTCCCAGGGCGCGTCATGGAGAAGCACGATTTCCTGAGGCCGGGGCTGATGCAGGCGCTGTTCCGCTTTGCCTTTCAACTGGCCGATCAAGGCGTCGTCCACAAATAGCTCGCGGCGGGAGCCGATGGCCAGGGGGTCGGCTGCAACGGCGGCGTGGACCCAATGCAAGGCAAATAGGAGGGAGGCGCAGGGGAGCTTGGTCATCGAGTGGTAAACGTTTGGGAAGACGGGCTAGCTTCTGGTTCGATCCACGGACCAAACTGGTGGGAGCAAGCAAAAGGACTTCATTCAAACCGCGCTCAACAACAAGTCTTGCAAAGGAGGCGGAAACCCGACGTAATGGCATCATGTCCGTAACCGCCATGAACCGTCGTCGTTTTGTCCAGTTGAGCAGTGCTGCCCTTGCCGGAGGCTTATTGATCCGCGAAAATCAAGCGCTGGCGGACCCTGCTGTGCCTCATGCGCTGGCAGGTCGTCTCTACAAGACACTCAAAATCGGCATGATCAAAGTGGACGGTGGTCTGACGGCTAAGTTCCGCGCCGCGAAGGAAGCGGGCTTTGATGGTGTGGAGCTCAGTGCGCCCGGGTATGACATCGCGGAAGTGCGGCAGGCCATCGCTGACAGCGGTTTGCCGGTGGATGGAAACGTCTGTGCAAGCCATTGGAAAATCCGTCACACCAGTGCTGATGACGCCACCCGTGCGCAGGCGCTGGAGGATTTGAAGCAGGCTCTGCGAGACACCCATGCCATCGGCGGGCACACCGTTTTGCTAGTCGTGGGGAAAGGTGAGGATGGTCCAGAGGCGGAAATCTGGGACCGTTCGATCGAAAACATTGCCAAAGCCATTCCCTTGGCGGCGGAGCTCGGTGTGGCCATTGCTATCGAGAATGTGTGGAACCAGTTTTGTTACAACCATGAGGGCGGTGCGGATCAAACGGCCGAGAAGTTTGTCAAATACGTGGACGCCTTCAACTCCCCCTGGGTCGGCATGCAGTTCGACATCGGCAACCATTGGAAATACGGCAGCATGGGCGACTGGATCCGCCAGCTCGGCAAGCGTGTCATCAAGCTGGATGTGAAGGGTTTCTCCCGTGCAGAAAGCAAGTTCACCCCGATCGGTCAGGGCGACATCGACTATGCGGACGTGCGCAAGGCCCTGCACGAGATCAACTTCCACGGCTGGCTGGCTGCGGAGGTTGCGAGTGGCGACTTCGACTACCTCAAGGGCGTCGCTCAGGAGATGGACACGGCATTCGGGCTTTGAGGATGTGGCCCGGTGCGGTCACTCCTTTTCCAAGATCTCAAACAGATTGTGGCGGCGGTCCGTCCACACGTTCACGTCCAGCAGCACCTCGTCAAAGGGTGACTCGGGCGGGTTCGCGTCGAGGAAAGCCTGATCGCGAGTCAAGAGCACGTAGTCCGTGATTTCGTTGTCGCCATCCAGGTCGGTGCCGATCCGGGTTTTGCCGTAGCCGAGGTCGTCGGCGATCTTGTAGATGACGGAGGCCAGGGCGATGTAGCGGTTGGTGCAGTTCACCACGATGATACCGTCCGGCTTCATGTGGCGCTCATAGATTTGGAAGGCCTCTCGGGTGAGCAGGTGCATCGGCACTGAGTCGCCACTGAAGGCGTCGAGCAGCAGCACATCAAACTTTTGGGAGGCTTCTTTTTCCAATGCCAGGCGGCCATCTCCGACCACCACTTCGAGCGTGCCCCCGCGTTTTTCGAAGTCGGCCATGTAGGTGAAGTAAGTCTTGGCCAGTCGCACCACTTCCGGATTGATCTCATAGAACCGCCAGACATGGCCCTTAGCGCCATAGCAAAGAGCCGTGCCAGTACCCATGCCGACGACACCGACGCGCGCGTCCGGTTGGTTTTTGGCGGTCAAAAGCGCACGACCGACACCGGTGTGCGCGCCATAGTAGGAGAAGGGTTCCTCCTTCATCGAGTCGCCCATGTTCTGCATGCCGTGCATGATGCCGCCGTGGTAGAGGCTGCGCCAAGGCATGTCATACTCATCGTCGTAGTCCTCTGCCACGGACACCACGCCATAGAAGTTGCGCACCCGTTCCAGGCGGGCCTCATCCTGTGGACTCCACTTGCGCATCAGACCCGGGCCTGCCACCAGGAGAGCGCTTGCCCCCACGAGCAACGGAGCGCGCACCCAGCGTGGCCGTGTGTTCCAGGCCTGCCGCACCACGACCAGAGCCG
>JBIIUD010000677.1:0-2756 GCA_044340175.1 Verrucomicrobiaceae bacterium | reverse complement strand
CCGCCTTCTTGCAGCCGCAAACCAGCCGGCTGCTGCTGCCGATTCTAGCCTACGCTTGGATCATCGCTGGCATGTTCTTTGTCGGCATGCCTTTCCTCATGCGGGACGCCATCGACTGGGTGACCGGCAAAGCTGTGCGCTGGAACCTAGCGACCCTCTCCGGCATCGCCTATGGCGGACTGCTGCTGGCCGCTGCCATCGCCTTCTATTGATCCGCCCCCATGGACCCACCGCGAGTCCTCGTCATCCGTGGCGGTGCCATTGGCGACTTCATCCTGACCCTCCCCGCGATCCGACTGCTGCGGGAGAATATTCCCAGCTGTCATCTCGCGGTCCTGGGTTATCCCGGCATTGCCGACCTCGCCCGCACCGCTGGTCTGGCCGACGAAATTCGCAGCCTTGGACATCGGGGCATGGCCCCGCTGTTTGCCCCTGGTGCGCCTGTCCAGCAGGAAGTCATTGATTACCTGTGCTCCTTCAACCTCGTCGTCAGCTACCTGTTCGACCCTGACGGCCACTTCCGTGGCAACCTCGAGCGCCTCGGGGTGAAGACG
The DNA here is from genome assembly GCA_044340175.1 of Verrucomicrobiaceae bacterium. Classification (GTDB taxonomy): domain Bacteria; phylum Verrucomicrobiota; class Verrucomicrobiia; order Verrucomicrobiales; family Verrucomicrobiaceae; genus JAGRPD01. The sequence goes on along the minus strand of JBIIUD010000677.1, from coordinate 2,202 downwards.
CTCATTGAATGCCCTCACCGCATTCTCAAAGATCAAGGTCCAGCCGCTTCGCAACTGGCTCGTCCACTGGAAAAGCTGGCGTTTTTCCTCGACGATCCAGCTCCGCACTTTCCCCTGCTGCAGGTTCAGCATGAGCCGCTGCCAGCTGCCGACTTCATCTTTCACCCAGGCAGTGGTTCAACCGCAAAGACTTGGCCCTTGGAAAATTGGTTGAAAGTGCTTTCCACACTCTGCCAGAACCAAGCGTTACATCTCATCATCGTGACGGGTGAAGCGGAACAAGAACGCGGCCTGGTCCACTCGCTGCAAAGCTTCAGCCATCCCGGCCTCACCTTCGATTTCTGGCACCAGCCCCCTTTGCCCACACTCGTTCCCCGGTTTCAAGCCTTGGCCAAAGGTGGCACCCGATTCCTGGGTCACGACAGCGGCATCAGCCACCTAGCCGCTGCCTGTGGACTTCCCTGTTATTTGCTCTTCGGCCCTACCGACCCAGCGCTCTGGGCTCCTCAAAATCCAGGCGTCACCGTGATCTCCGCACCCACCGATGACATCCAGGATCTCCCTGTTAGCAAGGTTCTCGATACTCTCAATCCATGTGGACCAAAATCTCCCTCGGCTTCGCCCCCTCCTGCGGGCCAATAATACCGCGATCTTCGAGAATGTCGATCATCCGCGCCGCTCGGCCATAACCCAAACGCAACCGCCGCTGCAGCAGGGAGGTCGATGCCTTCTTTTCTTGTCGAATGACCTCCAGACAATCCTCCAGCAAAGATTCCTCCTCGTCATCCATTCCCTCACCGGCTTCGCCGCCATCAAATTCTCCCGTGGCCTCATTCACGGGCACATCGAAGATCGGCTTGCCCTGATCCACACAGCGCTGAACGACGGCGTGAATCTCTTCATCGGTCACCAGCGCACCCTGAGATCGGATCGGCTGGGCACCCCCGGGTGGCACATACAGCATGTCCCCCTTGCCCACCAAGTTTTCCGCACCTTTGCGATCCAGGATCACCCGACTGTCCAAAGCTGACGCCACCTGGAAGGCGATCCGTGTTGGAATGTTCGCCTTGATCACGCCCGTGATGACATCCGCCCGTGGCGTCTGCGTGGCCACGATCAAATGAATCCCAGCCGCCCGTGCCATCTGCGTGATGCGCGCGATCGCACCCTCAATATCCGCAGGGGCCGTCTGCATCAAATCCGCCAGCTCATCAATGATCACCACGATGTAGGGCAGCGTGTCTGGAATGATCATTTCCTGCTTCCGTGGCGGCGGCGGCGTCGCATCGCTGGACCAGTCATGCCCCACGCGTGCCACCTCTTCGGTCTCGTCATCAGGCGGAAAACCCAATTCACTGTCCAGCCCCGCAAACGCCAGCGCCACCCGTGGATCATCGCGATCGTCTTTCTCCTCTTCTAAGACGAGCTCAGGTTCGGGCTTCACTTTCTTAGCTGGAGCCTTGCCATTCTTCGCCGCAGCAACCTTGGCCGCCTCGGCTTTCTCCGCTTTCTTGCGATTGCGGGAGTTGAATGTCTCAAAGTTCCGGCAGGCCTCCTGCGCAAAGATTTGATAGCGATTCTCCATCTCCTTCACCACCCAGCGCAGTGCTAGCAGCGCCTTTTTCGGATCCGTCACCACTGGCAGGGCCAAATGCGGCAGCTCCTGATAATTCTGCATTTCCACCACCTTCGGGTCGATCAAAATGAACCGCAGCTCATCCGGCGCAAACCGGCACAAAAGGCTGGTCACAATGCCATTGATGCAAACACTCTTGCCGCTCCCTGTCGCCCCCGCCACCAGCAGGTGAGGCATCGCGGCAAGATCACCGATGATGGTCTTGCCATACACGTCCTTACCCAGCGCAATCGGGAGCTTCGCCTTGCCATTTTGGAAAACATCGTCCTCAAGCAGCTCTCGAATCGGCACAATGACTTTGTCCCGGTTGGCCAATTCGATGCCCACCGTATCCTTGCCCGGAATAGGCGCCAAAATATTGATCCGCTCCGCCCGTGTCGCCCGCGCCAAGTCCGCGTCCAAATTCGCGATCCGACTGACCCGCAAACCATCCGCCGGCCGCACCTCATACCGTGTGATCGACGGCCCGCGTGTGATGTCACCCGGCTCGACCGTGATGCCAAAACTCGACAGCGTCCGCACGATCGTGCTCTGGATCGCCAGCAATTCCCCCTTATCCGCCGGTT
>JBIIUD010000773.1:0-2760 GCA_044340175.1 Verrucomicrobiaceae bacterium | reverse complement strand
CCAAATTGCCGTTCAGCGTCGGGTGACGGTCAACGGGACCGGTGAAGTTGCCGACCAGATTCGCCTGGATGTCAGTCACCAACAACGTGAACACTTGGGAGACGTCGGTTCCCGAGGTGTTTTTGGCAGTGATGGTGACGTCATAAGGGGTCAACTGAGGCACTCCATTGATGTCCTTGACGAAGCGGGGCGTGGTGGCGTTGCCGGTGATGCGGCCCGCGTTGTCTATTCTCAAACCTGGAGGCAGGCCTTTCGCGGTGAAGGTGGTCGCCGTCCTGGTCGGATCCACGACTCCGCTGACGCTGGCCATTTTGATGAGGTAATTGTAGGCAGCCCCAATGGTCGTGTCCGGGAGTTTGTTGGAACCCTCGGGATTGACACCGGTATCCACAATGTCGGGAGCGCCGGCGGCGGTGGGGTCGAAAACCAAAATTTCGTTGATCGCACCGTTCATCGAAAGGGCGGCAGCAGTGCCGGTCACACGGCAGTAATAGAGGTAGCGTCCTGGTGTCAGGGTGCTGGGTCTAAAGGTCCTGGCAGTCAGACCCGAGAGCAGGGCGGGACCATCATTGGAAGGATCGCCGTCAGCACCCACATCCAGGAACCACTGGTAGTTGGTCACGGGACCGCCAACGGTTTGTGTCAGTGTCGGGCTGGCAGCACCACCCTTGATCACAAAGCGTTTGGCCACCGTGTCGACGACCACCACATCCCGGGTAGGTAAGGTGTTGTTCTTGATGACTTTATTAAGGCTGGACGGCCCTTTGAAGCTCAATTCCACCCTGTAGGTGCCTCCATTGGCAGTCGTGGCCCCCAGAACATAGAGGGTGTCGGTGTTGCCATTGAAGAGGTTGGCTGCAGCCGCCGTCGCGGTGCCGCGCTGCCAGCGATAGGTGACGGGAAGCGGGCCTGTCGGCACCACGTTCAAGGTGAAGTCGGTGCCTGTGCCCACGATCTGATGCGGCGAGATGGAAGCCAGACCCAAGTCACCGATGGCGACATTCCTGAAGCCCAGACTGGAAGGCGTTGCAATGCTGCTGCGAACCGTTTGCAGCGGGATCGGCGAGTTCGGGTAAACGGCGGTCACTTCGACATAATACTGTCCCACCGTAGTCGCGGAAACGAGCACACCGAGCGAGGCTGTGTCAGGCCCCTGGTAGTTGGAGTTGGTCTGAACTTGAGCCCAAGCCGTGGAGGTCGTCGGGCGGAAGAACCACCTGTAGGTCAGCGCATTGGGGGTGTTCACCACGGCGCTGTCCACTGAGGTCGTCGCCGTCAACGTTTGGATGCGGCCCTCATACTCCGTAGCAGGTGTAGGGGGGGCTCCAGTGACACTGACGATTTGCAGGATCGAGTAAACACGCAGGTAAACCGGGGTGGTCCGCACGGTCTTGACCCGGTTTGGATCTTCCAGATCGATGGCAGTGCCGTCGTTCGTCACTTCCAACACATACCAGCCTTCATGGTCAGCTTGAACGGTCGGATTGATGGTGTAATCCGGGCCGGTGGCTCCTGGCACATTCACGTAGTCCGCTTCATCGGGCGTTTCGTTCTGCGGTCTCGTGCTCCGCTTCCACTGGTAGCTGAGCAGAGGGCCCTCAACCGTAGTGTCAAAGGTATGGGAGGTGCCAGAGATGACAAAGGCGGACTGAGGTTGCTGAGTGATCTCTGGACTGCTCCGGACCGTGAGCGTTGCGACGCTGGTCAGAGTGGTGCCGTAATCGTTGACCACACGGGCCTGATAGTTGCCTGCGTCACCCGAAATCGTAGCCGGAAGGGTGTAGCTGCGGCCTTTGGCATTCGGGATATCGACGCCATTTTTCATCCACTGGATCAAGATCACCTTTGGGCTCAGCGGGTTCTCTTGCAGGCTGAAGCTGGCCGAGTTGCCCCAGTTAACGGTGAGCGAGTCAGGCTGGTCGTCGATGACCGGAGGATCCTGAGAACCCCCCGCCACGCGCAGGATACCGGCAGACAGGAAGTCGCTGGTATCCCAAGTCAGGCCTGGCACCGTTGGCAGGAGCAGGTTGTTCACGAGGTCAAAGGACAGCGGGAAGGCACCGGAATTCCAGTCGAGCACGTTGAAGCTGGAACCAGCGACTGGGGTGAAGTTGTCCTCGAGGGTGAAGTTGAAACGCGTGGTCGCATCGACGTAAGCGAGGGTATCAACTTCGAGCGCGGTGAAGTTGATCTGACCGAGGAAGAAGTTGACCTGGCTGAACTCACCCAGGGTGAGCGCACCGTCGATCTTCAACAGTTCCTTGCCGGTGGTGATGGAAGGAAGGCCTGGAGTGAGGAACGCAGGAGCGGCCAGAGAAGTGCCGCTAAGCATGACATTCCCTGCGAGGTTGCCGACGCCGCCGAGGGTAGCATTAGCAAACACGGTGACTGAGCTGGCAGCCAGGCTGTCGGAAATCAACAGAGCACCGCCACTGACGGTCGCGGGACCCGCAAAGGTGTTGTCGCCATTCAACGTGAGGGTGTTGGTTTGCGTTTTGAACAAGGCACCGGAGGCGATGAGGTTGGCATCAATCACGGTGTCGCCCGTGTTGTTGAAGGTGACATTGCCAGAGGAAGTGATCGATCCGGTGCCGGTGATGGCTGGAGCGGCATCGTTCAGGGTGACGCTGCCGACGGCGACGCTTCTACCGTTCAATCCCAGGGTGGTGCCGCCGGCGAGGGTCAGATCGCCGGTGCCGATGGCGTTGTTGGCACCGAGCAGCAGGCTGCCGGTAGTCAGGGTGGTTGGGCCAGAGTAAC
>JBIIUD010000676.1:0-2760 GCA_044340175.1 Verrucomicrobiaceae bacterium | reverse complement strand
GGGTGAGGTAAATGTCGGTAGCGCCGATGAATTCCCTGAGGTCTTCGGAGGAAACAAAGCGGTTGTAAAAGATGACGTGGTCTTTGACGCCACGATCATCCGCTAAACGCTCCAGGGTGAGGCGGTAGCGTTCGCCTTCGCGGGCGACGAGTTGAGGGTGGGTGGCGCCGAGCACGAGGTAAACGACATTGGGATGGCGGCGCACGATTTCAGGCAGCGCCTCGATCACGTGCTCAATGCCCTTGCCGGGACCGAGCAGGCCAAAGGTGAACAGCACCTTGCGGCCTTCGACACCGAATTGGGGCTTGTAGAAGCTGGAGTCCACAAAGGGCATGTCGGGAATGCCGTGCGGGATGATGTCAATTTTTGAGTCAGAGACACGATAGGTGTCACGCAGGATCTCGGCACCTTTTTGAGCCATGACAACGAGCCGGTCACTGCGCTGTGCCAGCTCCATCATGACTTGACGCTGAGCCGGGTTGGGATCCTGCAGGATCGTATGCAGGGTCGTGACGACGGGCATCCGCACTTCCTTCAGGAGTGCCAGGAGGTGGCTGCCTGCGGGGCCGCCATAAATGCCAAACTCATGCTGGACGCAGAGGATGTCGGCATTGTTGAAGTTCAGGAAGTCTGCGGCTCGGCGGTAGGAGTCGAGGTCCTTTTCCAGGAATTCAAAGCGGACGCGCTGCGGGTAGTCATACCCTTCGGCTCGATCATTGACAGCACCGACGAAGCAATCGGATTGTGGTGCAGCAGCGGCGACGGACTCGCAGAGGTCATGGGTGAAGGTCGCGATTCCGCAGAGCCTCGGCAGGTAATCACCAAGGAAGGCAATCCGCTGCGGCAGCGTGGTGGTATTCAAGTGGATCCTCCCGATAGCTGCGACATGAAGGACCAGACACGCTGTGCGGGGAATAGCAACCCTGGGTTTGCTGTGGGGGAGGAACGTGTGGTGAAACGGTGGTGAGCTAACGTGCGGGGGGCGTTCCTTGGGCTGTTGGCAGGGGCGTTCCGATGGCTTAATGATCGCCTAAAGGCTTGACTCCAACTTGGCTGCTGGGCTGCTGGGCTGTTTCGACTCTGCTGCCTATTGGATGGAGTTGGCGTGGGGATGAAACTTGACGCCCTTAGGCAGGGGCGGTGGATTTGGGGTCGAGGGCGTCGCGCAGTGCATCACCGAGGGTGTTGAGGGCGAGTAGGGTGGCGATGAAGAGGGAGCCGGGAAAGATGAGCATCCAGGGGGAGGTTTCCATGTTGTTGGCGCCTTCCTGGATGAGCGTGCCCCAGGAAGCCTGTGGCGGCTGGACGCCGAGGCCAAGGAAGCTCAGGACGGCCTCTAGCAGCATGATGCCTGGGACGGTGAGGCTAGCGTAAATGACGACTTGGCCCATGATATTGGGAACGAGATGACGCCAAAGAATGCGCACATGACTTGCGCCGCTGACTTTGGCGGCGAGGATGAATTCTTGGTTCATCAGGCTCAGGACCTGGCCGCGCACAACACGGGCAGTGGTGAGCCATTCGACCGCGCCGATGGCGATAAAGAGCAGGACCAGACTGCGCTCAAAAATGACGGTGAGCAGGATGACAAAGGCCATGAAGGGGAAGCCGTAGAGGATGTCGATGAGGCGCATCATGGCGTTATCAGTGCGGCCACCAGTCATGCCAGCGATCAGGCCGTAAGCGACGCCGATGACCATGGCCACGGCGGTGGCGACGAGGCCGATGAAGAGGCTGATGCGTCCGCCATAAAGGGTGCGGGTGGCGAGATCCCGACCGAGCAAGTCCGTGCCCATCCAATGGGCGAGGGAAGGGCTTTGAGCGATGGCGTCAAGATTCTGCTGGCTCTCTGAATACGGTGAGAAGGCAGGGCCAAGGAGGCTGAAGGCAGTGACGAGAACGAGGAATGCGACAGCCAGCATGGAAATACGCTGACGTCGAAGGCGCTGCCAAGCGCTACGCCACGGTCCGGGGGAGGAATGATGGGCAGGCATTTGGAAAGCGAAGTTCAATCAGGGTATCTCTCGTGCCTTGAGGAGGCGACGGAGCAGTGGATGGCGCTGATGCCAGGGCTTAGCTAGGCATTAAATTAAAACCCTTTCAGTTCCTTCGTGCCTGCTTTTTGCTGGGGTGCAATAATGACGGCCTCGATCTTAGCGCCATAGACTTCCCGCCAGGCCATGTTGAAGTCGCGTGACGAGACTTCAAGGATGCCGAGGTCGCCCCGTTTGCCGGGATCATAAGCAGCGACTGAGCGACGGTCTGTGGAAAGGCGATATTGAACGCCGGCAACTTCATAGGCAGCACTCCAGCCGCCGCCTTCAGGCATGTTGGCCTTCAGGAGTTCGGTCACCGGAGCGATGATGAGATCGATAGTACGGTAGCGGATGTTCCAGGCGAGGCCGGCGCGGTATTCGACGATGATGGAAATACCCGCTTTCGAGAAGACACAGGATTCGGGATCGCTTTTCTCAAGGCGAGCGGCACGTTTTTCGATGACGGGGCCGTAGCGTTCGATGCATTGAGGGATGGTTTCGCCCAGTCGGGCTTCGGCTTGACCAGCGAATCCGAGGAGACAAAAAGCGGCGAAAACGAGCAATCGGTTCATAATGCTTAAGCTGCATCATGAGGCTGGGGGACGTCAAGTGGAACGGCGTGTTGAAAATGTCTTGGTTGGCAGCTTGCGATGCTTCAACGACGGGCTATGACTGGCCACGTTTTCGTTCATTTTCCTGCCGCCAATGTCTCTCACATCTTCTT
>JBIIUD010000675.1:0-2765 GCA_044340175.1 Verrucomicrobiaceae bacterium | reverse complement strand
GGCGATCTTCAATCCGGTGGCGGTGACCCCAGCGGGGAGTCCTGCCATGCCAATCTCAATCGCTTCATCAAATCCATCGCGGCGTTGGACCACGACTTCAAAGGCTCGGGATTCTCCGGCGCGCAGCGCCATGGGTTTGGAGAGGGCGGCGCGATCACCATTGCGCAAGGTCATGTGAATGGCCCAGGCTGCGAGTGAAAAATCGGGTGCAGCCTGACGGACGATGAGGCGATAGATGTTGTTTGGATCATTGCGGGTGCCACCGAAGAGATCCCGCACTTGCAGGCGGTAAGTGCCGTCCTCTTTGATTTCGAATTTGCCATTCACATCTGGGGACCCCGCATCAAAGGGTGGGCCGTCATAGGAATAGCCATTGCTAGTGACTTTCATGGGGGGCGCAATGTCATAAAGTTCGGCGACATCGACGAGCTTGCCCGCTTGGACTTGCTGGATCAAAACGAAAGGATCGGTGTTGAGGCCGAGGCGCTCACTGGCGACTTCCACCCACCAAATCTCACCTTTTTTGGCAGTGAATTCAAAGGTGTCCACATCGGCTGCTGGAAAGAAGCTTCCGGAAACATCACAGGGCAGGGTGATTTTTTGAGCTTCCACGGGTTGGTTGTTGGGTTCCGTTTCGGTGGCGGGAGCCTTGCTGGCAAGGCCAGAGGGTGGCCAGGACATGGCGCTGACGGATTGAGTCTGGGGCTGATGCGGGGCGGGTTGGCCTTCGGGCACAGGTTGAATGGCCAGTCGGTAAAAGTGCCGATTGCCACCCTGGAAGGTCAGGTCGTTGACCTTGATGAGGTAAGTGCCGTTTGCTGGTGGCGTGAAGTCGATGATGCCTCCGGTGCGGTTCACCATGAGGTCACGGCCTTGGGCGTCTGCGAGGATGACGACTGGCGTCAACCGCGAGTCGATCCCGACGGCCGCACATTCGATGGCGACCCGTTGGTTTTGCGCTGCCTGAAAGGAGTAAAAGTCCACGGCGCGCTTGGACATGGTGGCATTGCAAATGGTGCCCACTGGGAGTGGCATGGCGCTTTCGACGGATTGATTCGGCTGGGCTTGAGTGACTTCAGGAAGATGATTCACCGAAAAAGCTCGGGTAGAAGAGACGCCCAGGCGAGAGATCACTCGGGCATCATAGACGCCATCAGGGGTGTCAGGGGCAATGGCAACGGTAAATTGTTCCGTCGATCCTGGGACAGGTTTCGCGGTGATTTTTGGGCTAGAGAAAGTCAATGCGGTGATGTCCTCGAGATTTTCTCCCGTGAGGGTCACTTTGACAGAGGTACCCGCCTGCCCGCCCATCGGCATGAGGGTGAGCAATCGCGGCAGCGGCAGTGTGACCTGTTGCCCATAAAGGGGCAGCACAGCCTGGGAAAACACGGCGAGGAGGCAGATCAGTCGAGGAGTCATCGTGAACAACCTACGCCATTCGGAGGGGCATCTATTCAAACTGCATAAATCTTCGAGCGTGTTGGGCGCTGATGTGCAAGCTTAACGGTCAGTCTGGGGACCACCCTCCGGCTCAGTAACCCACCATGACAGAAACAACGCGCGCTGAAAAACCCATCGTCTGGCCATTGATTGCCTGGACCGGCGTGGTGCTGCTTGCGTTGGTTGGCTTCATGCAGGAGTGGACGCTTCCGGTCCTCGGCACTGAGTTACGCCCCAAAAAAGGCCACCTGCTGATGGAAGGATGGACGGTGGTCAAAGCGGCACTCGTCGGCAGTTTTCTGGGTGGCTGGTGGTGGAATGCTGCGCGCTGGTTTCGGCGCACTGGGGCGGTGGGTCTGCTGCTTTGGAGTGTGGCGGGATTGGCAGGTGGGCTAAGCTGGGGCGTGTTCTGGCTGGGGTGCTTGATTTTGTTTCTGCCTGCGCTGGCGGGTGCTTTCAAAAGCATGGGGCCAAGATGGGGAGAAATGAAATCATTCATGCTCATCAGGCATCGGTGGAATGGATGGTTCTGTGTGGTCTGGTTCCTGGTGTGGGTGACCTGTGATGCTGTGCTCCTGCGGGAGGCTCCGCCGGGGTGGTTGGCAACGGCTGATGCGCTTCTGGCGCGGGTGCTGACTCATGGGGTGATTACGTGTGGGTTATGGTTTTTGCTCGTTTGGCATGACCGCTGGACGCCAGCACCGGGTCGTTGGCTGGTTTGGTTGGTGGTGATGCTGACGCCTTTGATCGTGATCGTGAACACGGGTCTGAGAGTGTGGTGGGGAAAGGGCATGATCGAGATGTTTGGCGAGTTGGAAGTGGGGGGACGCTTCGAGTTGGAGCGCGCTTGGGCTGCCGGTGGTCTGGAACTGAACGCGGCTACCATCGCTGCGGCTGTGGGAGCCGTTGTTTTGATGGCGGGCCTTTTTGGCATCTGCGCTTGGCTTTCGAGGCGGTCGGGACTTCGGATGAGTCCTTTGCGTCTAGGGCTGATGGCTGCCACTGCGTGGGTGCTTTTGCAGGCTGATCAATTGGCCGGTGCCGTGCTCAAGGAGCGGTCCTGGCGGTGGTGGGAACGCAAGGCTTTTCACCGGCGCATGACCTGGGTGGAGCCGGAGCCTGGGCTGGCTTCCTTTCAGGTTTCATTTGCGAATCCGAAGGCCAAACTGGAAGCGGCCAAGCTGAGCGCACAACCGGATGTGTTTTTCTTCTTTGTAGAATCGCTGCGTGCGGACGTGGTGACGCCTGAGATCACTCCGTTTCTGGCGAAGTGGCAGAAGGAAGAGTGCCAACCTTTGGGCGAGACTTGGGCAGCTTCAAACGTG
>JBIIUD010000674.1:0-2768 GCA_044340175.1 Verrucomicrobiaceae bacterium | reverse complement strand
CTGGTAGCGGGAGGCATCGACCTGGAGGTCATCTACGGTTCGGACGCGACGAGCCGGACGTTTCACGACCAGGAATTCGGCTGCATGGTCTCCTGGGATCTTCCCCTTCTCGACGGTCATCCCCATACCATTCTCAATAGCAATCCACCCTCCGGCACCATTGCCGCCCAAACGCGTGGCTTTCGTTCTCAATTGCAGCGTCATCTGAACGCTCAGCCTGCCGCAGCCCTTTGGGTTCACGGCTGGCACCATCCCTTCACTCGCGCCGTGTGGAAGCTGGCTCGGGAACGCCGCCTTCCCCTGCTGGTGCGTGGCGAGACCTTTCTGGGCTGCGTGCAGGGTGGGGCCATGAGACGACTTGCCCACCGCATGGTGTTCACGCTCCGCTTTCGCCAGCCCGCCGCCTTCCTTGCGGTCGGTTCGCTCAACCGCTCCCTGTATCGTGCCTACGGCGTGCCGAGCCATAAGATCTTCTCCATGCCTTACGCGGTGGACAACGCTTTTTTTCAAGCCCGCGCCGCCGAAGCCCACCCCTTCCGTGCCGCCTTTCGCGCCAAGCTCAACATCTCTGAGGATCAGCCCGTCATCCTCTTTTGCGGTAAGCTCATTCCCAAAAAAGATCCCGAGACCCTACTGCGCGCCTTTGCCGCGCTGCCGGTTCCACCTTCTGCAACCAACGGACCTTCCCCAGTGCTCCTATTCGTCGGTGATGGCGAACTCCGCCCCCACCTTGAAAGCCTTGCGACACACTTGGCTCCTGACCGTGTCCGATTCGTTGGCTTCCAGAACCAAACCGCTCTTCCCGCCTTCTACGATGCCTGTGATCTTTTTGTCATCCCTTCCCTTTTCGAGCCCTGGGGCCTCGTCGTCAATGAAGTCATGAACGCCGCCAAACCGGTGCTCGCCAGTGACCGCGTCGGCAGTGCGGCTGATCTCATTACCCCTGGCCAGAATGGCGATCTCTTTCCCGCGGGCGGTGTCAACGAGCTCACTGCCGCCCTGCACCGTCTGCTTGCTGATCGTCCCAATCTCAGGCGCTTAGGTCTAGCCAGTCTCGCCAAGATCAACACCTGGAGCTTCGACCAGGATCTTAACGGGCTAAACAAATCTCTTGGTGCTTTCCCACCATGATCGCCCTCTCCTACATCGGCGTTCATCAGATCTTCCAACTCGCGCTGGCCGCGCATGAGGGCGGGCATCTGGAGGCTCTCCATTGCTCCCTGGTGGACCTCCCTGGAAAATGGGGCAGCCACCTCGCACGCCGATGGTCCATGCCCTCGCTCCGACCGCTTGGCTGGGACCACCTGCCTCCGGAGCGGCTGATCGAGCACCCGCTGCCACTTCTCTGCCACCGTCTGTTGACCAAACTGACTCGGCGCCCAAATGGTGACCACTCTGGCACCAACGCGTGGTTTGATCGCCTCACGGCTAGAACCCTTCGCCACTCTAAAGCCTCCTTGGTGGTCGCCACCGAGACCTGTGCCCTACACACCTTCCAGTCTGCTCGCTCGCAGGGCATGCAATGCCTGCTCGACTGCCCTGGTGTTCCCGTCCGTTTCCTTGATACTCAGGCCCGCGAAGCAGCAGATGAACTGGGCCTGCCCTCACCCAACCCGGCCAATTCCTCCATCATGCTAGCACGCAAGCAGGAGGAGTTAGCCCTGGCTGACAAAATCCTTTGTTGCTCGGACTTCCAAGCGCAACAAGTCGCTTCCCAGGGCATCCCGTCAGAACGCCTCCGCGTGGTGCCACTCTGGGCCGACCATGCCTTCTGGTCCGCCATCCCGGCCAAACCCAAGTCGCCAGCCTCCCCCCTGCGTGTGCTCTTTGTCGGCACGCTGTCTTTGAAGAAAGGCCTGCCCTACCTCCTAAGTGCCCTCAAGGAACTAGGAACGGTCGTCGAATGCCTGCTCGTCGGGCGTCCAAGCTCTGAGATGCTACCGGCGCTTGCCCGCCTTCCCGCCAACTGCCAGTTCGCTGGCCATGCTAACAAGGAGCAACTCCGCCACCATTACGCGTCCTACGATGTACTTGTGATGCCAACTCTCGGGGACTCTTTCGGCTTTGTCGGCATGGAAGCCATGGCGGCGGGTCTTCCGGTCATCGCCTCCGCCCACGCCGGTCTGCCCCTACCGCACCCAGACTGGCGGGTCCCGGTACGTGACGCTGCAGCAATCGCCTCGCGGCTGCTTCACTACGTGCACCAGCCTGACGCCCTCGCCGCTGACCGCACCACCGCCCAGAATTTCGCCGCCCAATTCACGCCCGAGCGCTACCGGCAGCACATCCGCCGGATTTACCAAGAATGCCTCTCCTAGCACCCAACCAACCAAAGGCAAGGCATTCAGATCCCAAGTGGGTCGAACCCGAAGTGCCTGTGGCCAGCGGTTCCCTTGCCCTCACCCAGAGATTCTGAATCTGCGGCAGCTTCACATGTTTTCCACAATCAGAGCCTGGGCCATTGATCAACTGTTTATCAAGCAGCCTCGACTGCGTGCCCTGGTCACACGTCTCATCTACGGCAGCGGCCCGCGCCAGGTCAGCCTGTTCGGCACGGCTCTAACTGTAGATGCTCAACTCGAGAATGGTTACTTCCGAGCATTCCAGCGCTCCCGCACCAGCAGCCTGTGGCGGGATGAGAGCGCCACCTTGTGCGCCCTGTTTGCCGTTCTCCGCCCGGGCGACCTCTTTGTCGATGCCGGTGCCAATATCGGTCTGTTCGCTTGCACGGTGGCCCGCCTCCCAGGCGTGAAATGCATCGCCTTTGA
>JBIIUD010000673.1:0-2773 GCA_044340175.1 Verrucomicrobiaceae bacterium | reverse complement strand
CTGCGCAAAGCGGCGAGGCCTTCGGGGTGGGGCTGGGTGAGGTGATGCAGGTCGGTGCTGCTGCCGTAGCCAGTGATTTCACCGAGAATGTCTGCGCCACGGGACTGAGCGTCATCCAGTCTTTCCAGGGTCAACACAGCGGCACCCTCGCCGAGCGCCAGTCCGTCCCGGTCGGCAGCAAAAGGACGTGGTAGGGTAGTGGAGAGTGCTTGGAGGGAGTCAAAGCCAGCGAAGACCAGTTGCGAGAGACCGTCGTAGCCACCGGCGATGGCCCGGCGCGCTCGGCCGTGTTTGATGAGGTGAAAGGCATTGCCAATGGCGTTGGAGCCGGAGGCACAGGCGTTGGCGATGATGTGAACAGGACCGTGCACGGCGAGGGCGTCCGCAAGAATTTGGATTTGACCGGCAGGCTGGTAAAGCTGGGTGAGATGAGTCAAACCCCGCTGGCGGGAAGGCTGGGTGGTTTTGAGATGATAGTAGGTTTCTCCCAGGGTCATGGCGGCAGCGCTGGTGCCGAAGCTGAGGGCGGTGGCTTCTTGGCGCAGGCCTTGGGGCCATCTGGCCTGTGCTAGGCACTCCAAACCGGCAAGGACCAAGAGCTGAGTCGCGCGATCAAGCCGGGCTGTTTGACGGGCGGTGAGTCCGGAGTTCGGCAGGCGCTCGGGTAGCAGGACCTCCCCTCCCAGATGAACCCTCTGTCGGGAGGTGTCAAAGGCGGTGATCGGTCTGAGGGCACGGCGGCCAAGGCGGAGGCTCTCGATATTCGCCTGCCAACCGAGGCCGTGCGAGGTGACGATGCCTGCCGCCGTCACCACGACGCGATGAACGCCGCTGGATGAGGTGCCGTGTCGATATGCCATTTTCTGTGTCTACGTTTGGAAACCCAACAGGCAACCTTTGGAGTGTCAAGGCCACTTGATTCTGGTGGAAAAATTGCCCAAGGTGAAGGCAATGGAGCTTTACGAGCGGTGGCTTGAGACCTGCGCCAAATACCGGGAGACCTGGGCCATCCGTGAGGAGGCCACGGGGCGCGTGTGGACGTTTGGCATGATCGAAGCAGCGCTGAGCCAGTTGCCCAAACTCGAAGCCGGACGCTGCGTGCCAGCGGTGGCGCAAGAAGGGGTGGCTGGGTTTGTGCTGAAGACCTTGCAAGCTTGGCGGGATCAGGCCGTGCTGCTGCCCCAGGAAAAAGCTTCGGCGATCATGGATGAGACGCGATCCGTGCCCGACGGTGTGGTGCATGTGAAGACCACCTCTGGCTCTACAGGTGAGGCGCGGCGGGTATTCTTTGAAGCCCGTCATCTGGTGGCGGACTGCGCCCAGATCCAAGCGAGCATGGCACTGGAGCAAGCTGTGCCGAATGTGGCGGTCATTTCCGTGGCGCATTCCTACGGTTTTTCGAATCTGGTGCTGCCGCTGCTGCTGAGTGGCACGCCCCTGATCACGCTTAATGATCCTCTGCCAGGGACCATGCGGCGTGCGTTTGCGACGAGTGGTCGGGTGACTTTGCCTGCCGTGCCGGCCATGTGGCGTGCCTGGAGTCAGGCGGGTGTGCTCCACGGGGTGGACATCGCCTGCGCCATCACCGCCGGCGCGCCCATGCCCTTGGAACTGGAGATAGCGATTTTCGAACAGGACGGCTTAAAAGTGCACAACTTTTACGGGTCCAGTGAGTGTGGGGGCATCGCCTACGACGCGACGCCGGTGCCTCGGATTTCGTCCGAGTTGGTGGGCACACCGATGTCCGGGGTGGCGTTGAGCGTTGGGGTGGACGGTTGTTTGGAGGTCGCCGGACCAACCGTGGCGCGTGGGTATGACTGCGAAAGTGATTCGCTCATCGGCGGTGTGTTTCGGACCAGTGATCTGGCGCGATTGAATGAAGGGCAGGTGTTTTTGGAAGGGCGACTGACGGACACCATTCATGTGGCGGGCAGGAAGGTGTCACCGCAAGTGATCGAGGCGGCTTTGCTGCGGCATCCGGGGGTTCGACATTGCGTGGTGTTTGGTATTGAGAGTGCGGACAGGGCGCGGGTGGAGGAAATCGTGGCCTGTGTGAACACCGTTGACGAAATTACGCCCAGTGTTTTGCAAGCGGGTCTGCGCAGCGAACTGCCAAGCTGGCAGCTGCCCAGGCACTGGTGGCATACGGAGGAATTGCTGCCAGACGCCCGAGGCAAGTTTTCCCGCACCATCTGGCGCCAGCGCTTCAAGAGCCATCCAGGTTTTCGCTCCGCCTAACTTGGAACCTTCCCCAGACCCAAGGGTTAGACGGTGTTGGCGCGCAGCACACGCAGCATGTTTTCGCCCAAGACTTTGCGGATGGTGGCGTCGGAATGACCCCGCTGAATCAGGCCGAGGGTGAACAGTGGCCAGTTCGACCAGGCGATGCTCTGTTCCGCCTCCAGAGTGGTCACAAAATCATCTTTGGGCCACAGGTGTTCCCAGCGGTCGCCAGAGCCTCCGAGAGGGGATGAGCCATCGGGCCGCTTGCGAATCTTAGCGCGCTCCTCCTTCTCATAGCGTGAGACATAGGACACGTCACAGCCAATGGCAGCATGGTCAGCACCGAAGGTTTTGATGAGATGGTCGAGGTGATCCAGAAAGGCGTTGATGTCACCCTTGCCACCAAGGAAGCGCGGGATGCAGCAAATGCCGACGAGACCACCCGTGTCGCAGATGGCTTTGATCGTGGCGTCCGGCTTGCCCCGGAAGTGCTCATACAAACTGGCACAGGTCGTGTGACTGGCGACCATGGGTTTGGCAGAAGCGCGCG
>JBIIUD010000672.1:0-2776 GCA_044340175.1 Verrucomicrobiaceae bacterium | reverse complement strand
GTCTGGGGAACACGGCGCGGCGGGCTTCGGAGAGGCGTTTGCCACTGGCGGCGAAGCGGCGCTCGGCGGAAAGCACGTCGGGGCGGCGCTGGAGGAGTTCGGAAGGAAGACCGACGGGTACTTTGCCGGGAAGGGCGGGAAGCTTAGCCGCTGCGATCTGGCCGGCGGGATAACGACCCAGGAGGATTTCAAGCTGGCGGGAACTGCTCTCGAGGGTTTGCTGACGTTCGACTTTGGCGGCGCGGGCGGTGGCGGCGTCGGATTCGGTGAGACGGAGTTGAGCCGCAGCACCGCCGTCTTCCTGTTGGCCGCGGAGGAAGCGTTCACGGACGGCATCGGCTGTTTTTTGGAAGATGGCTTCGGATTCCGTGGCGAGGGCGACCTGCTCCCTGGATTCGGCGAGGGTGAACCAGGTGGAGGTGATCTGAGCGGCGAGGGAGGCCTGGGCGGCGCGGATGTCCTGGGCGGCGGCTTCGGTGTCAGCGGTGGCGGCGGATTTGCCAGCGCGGATGCGGCCCCAGATATCAGCCTCCCAGTTCACGCCCAGGGACAGGTTAAACTGGTTGAAGGTGTTGGAGAAGACCGCATTGGGGTCGTTAGCGCCACCGCCGATGGGGAAGCCGATGAAGTTTTGTTGCTGGCGATTGCCCGCGAAAGTGAGGTCGGAGGTAGGAAGACCGGCGGCTCCGGCGATGCGGGCCTGCTGGCGGGCTTGATCGAGGCGGGCGGCCGCGGCGCGGAGATCGCGGTTATTGAGGAGGGCTTCATCGACGAGCGCGCGGAGTTTGGAATCTTTGAAGTGGGAAACCCAGTCGCTATCGACCCCGGCGCGCGCTTCTTTGACGGATTGCCAGGAGCCGGGCACCTTAAGGTCAGCCTCTGGCATGCGACTGGGCGGCGACAACTGGCTGCAGCTTGGCAAGAAGACACTCACAAAAGACCCGCAGAGAGCGGGGAACAACCAAGGCAACAAACGTGTTTTCAGGCTGTCTAAGATGCACGGTGAAAGCGCATTGTCGAGCGGGGGCTTGGGGATTCGCATAACGGGAAGGATTGACCATTACGCGAGGGCTCGTCTGTCAGACTAGGAGAGAGAAAAGAAAACGAGGCGCCGAACCCCCAGGTCCGACGCCTCGCCACACACAACAACACAGCCCCCAGGCTGCCTTGTTCTTCACCAGCGGAAACGAATTCCGCCAGTAAATCCGGTAAACTCATCACCCAGGTCCACGTTCAGGCCGAGGTCGAGTTGGCTGAAAATTCTGAAGTAGCCTGCAAGATCGAAGATCACGGTGTCAAAACTGTCGGAACTCGTCACGGTCACGCCAGCTTGAAATTCCAAGAACTCCACAGGAGCGAAGCGCAGGGCAGGGCGAGCATAGACAGCGCCTTCGGTGAAGCTGAGGCTGTCTCTTTGGGCGTCCAATTTGCCGTAGATCCCTCCGACCTCCCCGACGAAGTGCAATTTTGAAATGATCGGGAGGTAAAGACCGACGCCGAGACTGGCGCTGGTGAAGTCATATTCCTTGGATCTGCTGCCGCTGCCATCGGACAGAGTCCAACCGAAACCCGCATTGATGAACAAGGGTTTGAAGAGTTGGGCGCTGAGAGAGATACCGACCCCGTGGGCACTCTCTAAAGAGCTGTCTTTGGGCTTCTGAAATTGGTAGCCCGCCTCTAAAAAGCCGTAGCTGAGGATCGAGGTGTCGGTGCCGCCGGTGCCACCGAAGCCAGGCTCGGTCGGCATGGGGGCATAACCGGTAGAACCGTAGGTCATGTCCGTTCCGTAAGCCGGGTAGGTAGGCGGTGGGGCCGGCGGAGGAGCGGGGGGCATCGAAGGCATCGCACCCATCCCACCCGTAGAAGCACCATAGTATTGATACTGGCCAAGAGCCGGAACCGAGCACAGGGCAAGCAGCAAAAGGATGAGGCGGTTCATGAATTACTTGGTTAAGTTGATAGTTTGGGAATGCTAATTGATACGGTTATTCGCAATTGAAGCAACTTATTTTTATTGTTGTGAATATTTCAGTGGAGTTATTGGTTTGAATATCTTAAATAAATGCATTCACCATAAAAACTGGCAAATGACACCGAAGACTGCCATAATGGGTGTTCAGCACTCTTTTTTCATGCGCGCCATTGCCTTTATCCTGTTCGTTGGGCTCCTCTCAAGTTCAGTCCTCCACGCTGCTGGGTCGGCGGCGGAGGAGAAGCCGCCGGTGAAGCCAGAGCCGAAACCAGCACCAGAGCCACAACCCGCGCCCGCACCGGCTGCGAAGCCTGAGGAGAAGCCGAAGGCTCCTGCTGAGGAAATCAAGAAGGCTGAAGTGGCCGTTGCGCCTGCGGCCGCCCCGGTTCCTGCGACCAGTGGCAAGAAAACCGTGGTGGAGTTGACCAAGGATTTCAAAAAGCTGGGCGGGCTATTCGAATTTTATCTGCAAATGGAGAAGGGAAAGCTCCTGCTGCACTTGAAAAAAGATCAGTTGGGCAAGGAGTTCATCTATTTCCCCCAAACGATTGACGGGGTGGTGCAGTCAGGATTCATGCGCGGTCAGTATGGCTCAGAGGCGGTGATCCGGTGGCGGAAAGTCTTTGATCGGATCGAGGTGCGGCGGGTGCCGACGGGTTTTTACTTTGAGCCGGGGCATCCTTTGGAGCGAGCCGCTGCCGCGAACACTTCTGAGGCCGTGCTGGCCAGTGAGGTGGTGATGGCGGAAGATGAGACGGGGTATTTGATTGATGCTGGCAGCCTATTTCTGCGGGAGAGCCTGCT
>JBIIUD010000670.1:0-2779 GCA_044340175.1 Verrucomicrobiaceae bacterium | reverse complement strand
GCCAACAAGAACGTGACCGCGTTGCGATGAACCAACTCGCCCACCATTTTTGCATCGGTTGGATTGTAATGAAAGGCCACCCCCAAACCCAAAACCGCCGGCGCGGCCAGAGTGCCGGTGAAGCCAAAGGAATGAAAGAACGGTAAAATGCCCAGCAACCGATCGTCCTGACGAAAGGAGATGGCCTGATTGATCTGCTGGATGTTGGCCACCACATTCGCATGCGTCAGCATCACCCCTTTGGGATCACCCGTGCTGCCACTGGAAAAAATGACGGTGGCCAAGTCCTCCATCGTCGGTGATCGCTCAGCCCCCAGCGCCCTACCCAAAAGCACCGCCGGAAATACCGCTGAGAGAATCAGGGCCGCCAGTTTTTCCATCGCCCCCGGCTTGGACGCCACATCCTCGATCAACACAACCTCCACCGGCAATTGCAGATTCAACCGCTCCAGAAACTTGGCCGTGGTGACCACCTTTTGAATGCCGCATTGCGCCATGCAGGATGCGATGCCCTCAGGCGCCAGAGTGTAGTTCAGATTCACTGGCACTTTACCCAACAGAAGGGCCGCATGATTCACGGCCGCCCCACCCACCGAAGGAGGGAGTAGGATTCCCACCTTCTCATCGCCCGCCCACACTTTCCGCAGCCGACGCGCTAAATACACACTCTTGGTCAAGAGCGAAAAAAAGCTGATCGGCGGCGTCGTTCCATCCGCCAGTGCAAACCGGAAGGGATGCCTGCGCGCCGTGCGGATCAACGCCCGATTGAGTGGCTCCATCCGCAATCCCCGCTCCGGCCACGCTTCAGCCCCTAATTCAGCCACCACTTGCCGCACCTCATCAGGCTCCGTCGTCGCGGCAAGAGGTGCCCCGAAGCTCACCGTCACCGGATACGGCAACCGACGCGGCAGCTTCGTGTAAAACCGACCGCTTTCAAAGCTGAAGATACTGCCCCACACATTGTCCAAATGCACAGGAATCACAGGCGCATCAGTCCCCTTGAGAATGCGGTTCATCCCGCGCCGAAACGGTAGCATTTGCCCTGTCCGAGTGATCTGCCCCTCCGCAAAAATGCACACCAACTCCCCATTTTTCAGACACTCCGTCGCCGCGTTCAGAGACTTTAGCATCTCCCGAGGGCGCGCCTCCGAGGTGATCGGAATCGTCTTGAGCATCGTCGAAATCGGTTTGACCCACCACTGGTCATGAACCTCCTGATGCACGATGAAACGAATCGGCCGGTGGGTGGATGCAATCATGAAACACGCATCCGCCAGTGACACATGATTGCAGACCAACAGAGCGGCACCTTCGTCAGGCAAGTGCTGCGCATTCCTGACCTTTACCCGATAAAAAGTATGGGTCAGAAGCCAAAGGACCAGTCGCACAAGGGAATCTGGCACCGCTTTCATCGCCACCACAGCTCCCCCCAGCGTCACCACTGACCCGGTCAAAAAGATACCGCTCGCACTCAAGCCGAGCACCTCGCGCAACAGCCAAAAGGCACCCGCCGCCACAAAGATCCCCGCGGAGGAAAGCCACTCACTGGTGGCGATCACAGAACCTTTGTCCTCAGGCTTGGGACGGTGCTGAATCAAGGCATTCACCGGCACCGTGAAGAAACCACCCGACACCCCCAGCCCTCCCAAAAGCACCGCCACTTGCCAAGTCACGAGTCCTGGAAGCGCCAACAAGCCAGCACATATCGACAACCCCAAAGCGCCCAACGGCACCAAACCGTATTCGATTTTTTTCCCAGACAGCATTCCCGCCCCCAGGCTTCCTACCGCAATCCCCACCGCCAGACACGACCGCAACAGACCAATCTCTGACTCCGTCAATGACAGCACATCCCTGCCATACACGAGGATGGTCGGCTCCCCAAAAAGCGCCCCAATGAACCAAAAATAAACGCTGCCGATGATCGCAAAAAAGAGCACCTGGTCCTTGCGGACCACTTTCAAATGCGTCCAAACCTCTCCCAAGAAATTGATCTGATAGCGTTTGGTAGGATTCGCCCGCTCACCCGCTGGCAAAAGCACACTGCATGCCAGTCCGAGCAGAGCCAGCACCACGAGCCCACATCCAGCAAACCAGACATCATTCGCGGGCAGCCACTCCGCCAGCAATCCCGCCACAATGCCTCCCGATACGATGGACGTAAAGGTCCCCAGCCCAAACACACCATTACCCCAGGACAAACGGGATTCCGGCAGCAGTTCCGGTAGCAGCCCATACTTTGATGGTCCGAAAAAAGCGCTCTGCACACTCATCAAAAACACCACAACAAAAAGAAGGGGCAGACTCTGCAGCCACAAACCCCAGACGCCCAGCATCATGACCGCCACCTCCAACAACTTGGTCCCCTTCACCACCCAACTCTTGCGATAGCGATCTGCCAAGTAGCCCCCAGTCATCGCAAACAATAGAAATGGCAGACTGAACGCCGCCAAAACAAGGGAGATATAACTGTCCCGCTCCGCCTCTGGCACCACGCGGTTGATGAGAAACAAGACCAGGAACTTGAAAACATTGTCACTGAAAGCGCCCTGAAATTGCACCGCAAACAATGGCCAGAATCCCCGCTGCGGGCTGACCGGGTCTGATGATAAGGTCGAGTGTGTCATGATCGTGTTAGAAAACTCTGGGTTCAATTAGGCGGATCGGGCAAACAAGCGTTTGAGCATCAAATGCGTGGGCCAATAAACCAAAGTCACCAATCCCCCGACCCATAATCCAAGATAAGTTAGCGGAGCCCATCGAGTCTGCGGGTTCGCAT
>JBIIUD010000669.1:0-2781 GCA_044340175.1 Verrucomicrobiaceae bacterium | reverse complement strand
ATCTGGAGTCCCTGATCCAGGCTCATGACAATCCCTTGGTGCTCATCCTCGACTGCATTCAAGACCCGCACAATCTCGGTGCCTGTCTGCGCACCGCTGACGCGGCCGGTGTCTGTGCCGTCATCATCCCGAAAGACAAGTCCGCTCCCATCACCGAGACCGTCCACCGCGTCTCCTGCGGCGGCGCTGAAAACGTACCCATCGTGCGCGTCACCAACCTCGCCCGTGCCATGGACAAGCTCAAAGAACTCGGCGTCTGGCTCGTCGGCACGGCCGATGAAGTTTCTCAATCCATCTACCAGATCGACCTCAAAGGCCCCATCGGCATCGTCATGGGCGCGGAAGGCACCGGCATGAGACGCCTGACCAGTGAGCACTGCGACTTCCTCGCCACCATCCCCATGGCCGGCCGCGTCGAGTGCCTGAACGTCTCCGTCGCCACGGGCGTCTGCCTCTTCGAAGCCGTGCGCCAACGCCAATAAAACAGGGCTACCCTTTTGGTTGCCACAAACCGTGGGGCGAGCCGCTGGCTTGCCCGACTCGCCGAAGGCGCACACGGCGACCGAACCGGTCGCCCCACGCCACAAACTACTTCCCAGCAGGCACAAAGTTCTTCACGAACTCCAGGCACTTCGTGATGTCAGGCACGTTGTCCTCCCAGTTGTGCTCATACTCAGTGTGCAGCGGACCGTAGAATCCGGTGGCCGCAAAGGCGTTCAAGATCGCCGGCACATCTGAGACACCCGTTCCAAACGGCACGTCATGCGCCTTCGGGTTGCCCTTCTCGTTGAGATCCTTCAAATGACTGTCAAAAATCCGACCCTTGAGGATTTGAATGCACTCCACGGGATCAAGTCCTGAGCGGACCCAGTGGCCAGTGTCCGCACACGCCCCCAGACGCGCATCCCGGTCCTTCACCAAGCTCAGCACATAGTTCGGGTCCCAGTAAAGGTAACCCCGATCCAACGGACGCCGCGGGTGATTGTGAATGGCAATCTTGATGTCAAACTCCTTCACCAGCGCCTCGATCTGGTCCAGCGCCTCCGCATCCGGCTCCGTGGTGAGAATGCCGATCCCCATCTTTTTGGCAAAGCTAAACACCTTGCGGTTCTCCCCATCATCCTTGCCCAAGCGCACCACCCCATAGGCCACAGCGGTCACGCCCTGCTCAGCCAGCTTGGCTTTCACCGCCGCGATGACTTCCTCCGAAGACTCGTGATTGAAGAGTACTTCCGGATTGTCAGGGGAAAGCTTCTGCTTCGGATAAAACTCGATCGTCTTGCCGCCCGCCTTCGCCGTCTTTTCAATCGCCTCCATCACCGAGAACAAACGGAAGCTGTAGGCCTGACACCCGGCATAAAAATGCCCCACCTTTGCCGACTCCGGCAACTCGGCGCGGAGGGATCCCTTCGAAAAAACAGCGACGGCAAAGACAAGACTCAACAAAAGTTTCATGGTGGTAAAAAAACGACAAATAGCAGAACACCGGTGGAACCGAGCTCTTTCACTTTAACTCGCAAACCGACATCGGAGCAAAGCCATTGGCGAATCCGTAGCCACGAAAGCCCATGCCCTTCATCGGCCGTCAAGCCACCAGCTCCTTGACCAACCCTGAGCTATCGCCATGCCGCTCCACGTTCACGCCAACGCCATGCAGCAGGGTCAACCAAGCATTGCACAGTGGCGTGTTATCGGAGATGACCAGATTGTGACCGAGCTTGATGCCAGCGCCACCGCCGGTGAGCAGCGTGGGGCAGTTGTCCAGGTTGTGCTCGGTGCGGATGTTACTGCCGTAGGCGAGAGCGACGTGGTCAAAGAGGCGGCTGCCGTCAGCTTCCTTCGTGGCCTTCAGTTTATCAAGGAGCCCGGCTAACAGCTCGCTCTGCACCCCATCACGCTGCTGAGAGGCGGCGAGCTTTTCGCCCATGGTCGAATGGTAGTGGCTCATGTCATGCGGGGCCACCTTGATGCCAATGCTAGTCAGCAATGTGCTCACCGGCTGACGATAAGTCAGCACGCGGGTGCTGTCCGTCTGCATCGCGGCGACGATGATGTCATACATGATCTTGATCTCTTCTTTGCCCGCGAGTCCGGCAGGCGGCTGGGGGATCGGGGCCTTTGGCTGCGGCACGCCGATCCATTGTTCGTCCTTGGCGAGCCGTGTCTCGATGTCGCGGATGCCCTGGAAGTATTCGTCGAGTTTGGCCTTGTCATTTGCACCGAGGCCACGCTGCATCGCCTTCGCGTTTTCCATCACCGTGTCGAGCACGCTGCGCTTCTGCGCCAGCATCGCCTTCTGCTGCTCGATGGGCGTCGTATCTTTGGAGAAGAGCCGATGAAACGCCTCCACCGGACCTTTATGACCGCCGATCGGCTTGCCGCTCACATCCCAAGCCATTGAAAGCCCCGGCCCGTGTCCGGAAGCCTCCGCATTCTCGCTGCCATTAAGTTGGAGCGACGCAAAGCGCGTGTCCATGCCGAGCTTCGCCGCTGCGACTTGGTCGGCTGAAATGCTGTTGTGAAACGTCTGCCCAGGCTCCGCGAAACGGTTCGCGCCCGTGAGCCACATCGTGCTGCCCCAGTGCCCTTCGTTGGAGTATTTGTTCCAAAGCCCCTGCACCACCGTGAAGTCCGCCTTGTGCCGCGCCAGCGGCTTCAAGCCCTCCGGCAGCGTGTAATCCTTCCCCGTCTGCTTGATGTCCGGAAACCACGTCTCCGTCGTGATGCCCCAGCCAAAACCAAGAAACACCAGCCGCTTCGGTGGTGCCGCTGGAGTCGCTG
>JBIIUD010000668.1:0-2784 GCA_044340175.1 Verrucomicrobiaceae bacterium | reverse complement strand
AACGGGCGGCGGTTTCCGCTGCGACATACACCTCGCGCAAAGGCACATTGGCTGCGCGCGCCAGTCGCCGGCAATCTTCAAACTCCGGCGCATACTTATGCGCGCCCCCCGGGAGATGGGCGATCTTGACAAACGTCTTGCCAAAAGGTGTCTCCACCTCCACACGATCACGATTCAGCAGACTCCGCTGCAACTCCTGCTCACGCACTCCCAGAGAGCTCGTTTCAGTCAGGATCAAACTCCGCATCGCTTCCTTATCCTGGGGCTTGGAGATCACACTCAGGACCACCCCTGGACGATTCTTCTTCATGTGCGTGGGTGTCATCGTCACATCCAAAGCCCCTGCATCAAACATCCTTTCCATCAGATGCTCGTAATGCTCGGGATTCTGATCGTCGATGTTGGTCTCCAGCACTGAAACGATGTCCGTATCAAAGGAGGTAGCATCACCCTGGCCAATGAAAACACGCAGCAAATTGGGAATCACCAAATTCCAACTGCCTGCACCATAGCCGACGGTTTCCAAAAGCATCGCTGGAAGCACTCCAAAGCGTGAAGACAAATGCTTCAGCAAAGCCGCGCCTGTTGGCGTCACCAACTCAGCTTGTATGGAGGAGCCCACGATGGGCAGTCCCTTCATGATGCCAACTGCGGCCGGTGCTGGCAAAGGGATCTGGCCATGCGCCCCATTGATGAAACCACGCCCAAGCGGAAACGGACTGCACTCGACCCGGTCAATCCCCAAGTGCTCGATGGCTGCAATGCTGCCACAGATATCGATGATGGCATCTTCACCTCCCACTTCGTGCAAATGCACCTCTTCAATCGGCATCCCATGAATCCGTGCCTCTTCAGCGGCGATGATCCGCACCACTTCGAGCGAACGTGCCTTTACGGATTCCGATAATGTGCTTTCACGGATGACTTTCTCGATCTCAGGCAAAGGCCGAGCATGCGGCTGAGGACCGACCAAGACATCCACTTTAATGGCCGTGAACCCATTTTTATCGACGCGTTTCGTCTGCAGTTCCCACCCTGAAAGGGGGAGTTTCCCCAACTCAGCACGTAGCCAATCCACATCGAGTCCAGCATCAATAAGCGAACCCAAAATCATGTCGCCACTGGCACCCGCGATAAGGTCAAAATAGGCCGTTTTCATTCAGATAGAGGGTCAATCTGTGACAGGATACGTTGGACCGCAACCGCCGCGCCATAGCCATTATCAATATTTACCACAGCCAGTCCCGAAGCGCAGGTGTTTAACATGGTGAGCAAAGCGGACACTCCTTTAAAACTTGAGCCATACCCAACACTGGTTGGCACGGCGATGACAGGGCACGCCACCAAACCACCAATCACCCCAGGCAACGCCCCTTCCATACCCGCGACAACGACCAGTACTCGACAAGTCCTCAAATCATCCAGGCGCGCCAATAAGCGGTGCAATCCCGCCACCCCTATGTCAGTGATGCGCATGACCCCGCAACCTCCAAACTCCAATACCTGAGCGACTTCCTCCCCCACCGGCAGGTCCGAGGTGCCTGCGCAGATCACACCCACTCGAACCGACTCCGCACGTCTCGGGAAGCTCCCAATGACGAACAATCGAGACGTTTCATCATACTTCCCCTCAGGGAACCGTCCTCTCAGGATCTCTCCAAAGGCATGGGTAACCCTCGTCGCAATCGCTGCACCTTGCGCTTTCCACAACAACTCCAGCGCATCTCCTACTTGCTGAACGGTCTTCCCTTCGGCAAACACCGCCTCAGGAAAACCTTGGCGTAACAGTCGGTGGGTGTCCGCTAAAATACCTGCGGCTTGGCGGAAGGGTAACGTGCGCAATTCTTCCAGCGCCTTCGCTGGCTCGACGCTACCCTCTCGAACCGCTTCCAGTAAAGCTGCTATATCTTGTGTTCTCATCAGGATTTCAAAATCGGGGCATTCATGCTGCCCTGCCTCAGCCCCTCCATGTCCAAGGTCACATACAACCATCCCATGGACTTCAACCCGTCAACCAATACTTCTGCCTGGCGTGTGGCGTGATCGAGTTCGGCAAACGGCACTTCAACACGGGCGATGTCACCATGATGCCGGACTCTTAGTGCCGTGAATCCGAGAGACCGAACAAACGACTCAGCCTTTTCGACTCGTTTCAGCAAATCATCCGTCACTTTGGTCCCATACGGTATCCGGGAAGCCAAACAAGCAGCGGCGGGCTTATCCCACAAAGACAGACCCAGCTTTCGCGCCGCCTCTCGCACCTCCGCTTTCGAAAAGCCTATCTCATTCAATGGACTGCGCACACCATGTTTCAATGCCGCGGCCCTACCCGGACGAATATCGAGGGTATCCTCCGCGTTCATCCCATCCAGCACTACGGCACCTTCATGAAACAAACGCGCCTGCTCTAGCAGTGCCGCATAGACATGATCTTTGCAGTGCAGGCAACGGTTTGGCGCATTCGCCTGATAGGCCGGATCTTCCGTTTCACGCGTTGTCACACATATGACCTTCACTCCCACACCAGCCGCAAACGTCAGCGCATGGTTCTTCTCCTCGGAAGGCAGGCTAGCTGAAACAGCAAGAACACCGAGACAACGATCCCCCAACTCATCATAAGCCACTTTCAAAAGCAGCCCACTGTCCACTCCCCCCGAAAAGGCAACCAGAGCTGATGGCAATTGGCGGATGACCTGCCGCAACTGTTCTAACTTCAATGTCACTTCCTGCTCAGTCATGGCGTCGTTGACATCAGTCCCTTCTGAAACTTAGGCGCTAGGTCCC
>JBIIUD010000667.1:0-2790 GCA_044340175.1 Verrucomicrobiaceae bacterium | reverse complement strand
GCACAGAAGGCACCAACTTGCCAACCTCCACCACTTCCACACCTGCACCCACGCTGTCACGCAGTTTGCCCAAGTAACTCTCAAGGTTTTTCCCGGACGCCATGATCAAGCGTGCGCCACGCATGGAGGCGATGTCCTTGGCGGTGGGCTCGAAGTGGTGAATATCCCCCCCCGCCTTCAGAATCTCCACCACCTCCACATTTGCCCCACCCACTTGTCGGACCAAATCCGCAATGATCGGATGCAGCGTGGCCACCTTGATGGCTGCCGAAGCTGGCAACGT
The DNA here is from genome assembly GCA_044340175.1 of Verrucomicrobiaceae bacterium. GTDB lineage: Bacteria > Verrucomicrobiota > Verrucomicrobiia > Verrucomicrobiales > Verrucomicrobiaceae > JAGRPD01. The sequence goes on along the minus strand of JBIIUD010000667.1, from coordinate 2,507 downwards.
TAACAGGGCGAACGCGGTGACGAAGAGAAGGCAGGTTTTCATGGGGGATAAAATCGGGGACCGATCAGCGCACTTCAGGACCGCCCCAGTTAAAGCTCACTTGGCCCCAAACACTGTGATCGTCCCCGAACTCGCTGGAGTTGTCGTAGTTGTATTGAACGCGAAACCGAACGGTGCGCGCATCATTGATGTAATACGTTAGTCCTGGGCTCAATCTAAAACGATCATCCAGACCCGCTGCGCGATCACCGGTCACGTATTCTGCCCGGAGACCCGCCTCAAAGCGACTATTGAAGCCATAAAGCAGGCTGGTGTAGAAACCAAAGTCACGGAAATTGGCGCGATCCAAGGCTTCGGATTCGTGGTCGTCGTCATGATGCTCCTCACCATGCTCATCACCATGCTCATCGTGGTGCTCCTCCTCGTGCTCGTCATGATGGGCGACCTCGTCATGGTGCTCGTCTTCATGCTCATGTTCGTCATGATCGTCATGACCATGATCATCATGCCCATGATCGTCATGACCACCGAGCACCCCGCTTTGCGCCCCCCAGCGGCGCCACATCATTTCAGTGCGCCAGCGGAAATACCGTCCGCCCGGCTCGAAGCCGTTCTGCCGCCATTGATACTCAAAATGCGCTCCATACACCTCTGTGCCACGCCCATACTGGTTGTCCCCCCAGGCTCCCGAAACACCGGCGCGATACTGATGAAAGTCGTTGTAGTTGTAGATGTTCGTCCAGTTGGCCACCGTCATCACATCGTCAAAGCCAGCGCCCTCCGCCTCAAACATTGCGCCTTCGATCTCCCGACTGCCATGATGATGGTGCGCATGGCCTTCTGGAGCCACACCAACGGCGACATCGAGTTGGGAAATCCAAGACACGGGCAGTTTCCAAGTGACATCCGCACCGATGATGGTGAGCGAATCTTCACCCAGCACCCGCGCATTCACCAAATACTGGTCCGCCCAGTCAAACCCGTGAGGGTGGTAGGTGTTTTGAATCCCAAATCGATTGTAAATACGACCGCCACGGAGTTCGAACTCACCCAGCACGCCTGCTTTCAGATTCTGCAACTTCGCAAACCACTCCTCATAGATGCCCTCCCAGTGGCCTTCAGAATCCACGACCGCCGCATATGTCCCGAACGCTTCGAAGTACTCATTGAACCGGCCGGACAGACCGAACTCGATGTTTTGCCAGGTAAATCCATTTTGGCTCGGGTCATGATGGCCCAATTGAAGATTTTGTTGTTCCGTGGTCGATGTGCCAAAGGCCGTGTCCACGTGGAGATGCGGAAACAGCACACCACCCAGACTCAAATCCAATCCCGTGAACCAGTCCGCCTCAGTCAATTTGCCATCCATCGGCAAGACCACCGGCGAACTCATAGCAGTGAACGGGGTGTAAACGTAGCGACCCTGCTTTTGTGCCTCAAACTGGGCACGGTTGCTTTGAGCCTGACTTAAGACTGGACTGATGACCAAGGCGGCGATGAGGAAAGGATAGAGACGGCGCGAACTCATAGAGCAATCAATTTGCATTAACAAATCCTCACGTCAACTCGTTGATGCAACTTTTATGCATCAACGCGTTTTTTTAAGGTCGCTCTCCCAGTCTCAGCACTAACTCACGCAGGCCGCCGTAACTTTCGGGACTCTCGCCGACCGAATCTGGCCACTCCATCCGGTGCTTGACAGCCCCGATCGCCGCCATTTCCAGAGCCCCTAGGGTCAGCTCTCCCAAATTGCCCGGCACAGCTGAAGCATCCACCCAATGCAACAGACGTTCATCCCGCCGTCGCATTTCCTCACCAAACCGCGACAGCACCTCCAGCTTTTCCGAATCGGGCATCCCTTCCAAGGGCAGCGCGACAAAACGCACCGTCCTCAGAACAGGCTCGCCAGTCAGCCAATGGGCTAAGGTGAGCAATGACGCCAGCGCCTGATTTTCCTTCTGAGTTTCTGCCTGGGCCCCATAGGACAGCATCACCATCACAATCTCACGCGGCCGTTTTTTACCCGTGAGTTCAGCCACCACTCCCGCCACGGGCTGCCCATCCTTCAAAGCCACGGTGAACCGCTGCGGATTGTAACCCATGCCTTCCGCTCCAAGGCTCGACTCCAGGTAACTCGCCGTCGAAGCCAACCGATCTTCCCCTCCCACCGCCGAGACCGCCTTCAAAACTTCCACATGCCGTGCCCACCGTGACTCCGCTGGCACCGCCCGCAGCGCACTAGCATGACGCAAATTGCGATCCTCGACCCGGTCCTTTTTCCACATCCAAATGCCAAAGGAGGCAATTCCAAGAAGCACGGTCCCAAGGGGAAAGACGACCAAGGCGACACGGATCAATCGACCAGACTTGGAGAGCGAAGAGGGCGGGTGAACCGCAGGTGACGACATGACCCTCCATTAGCACTCGCAAAGTCAGAGATCAAACATTCGTCCTCAACCCATCCAAAAAAACAAACCCAAGCCAATACCCTTCGTCTAAAACTCAAT
>JBIIUD010000666.1:0-2791 GCA_044340175.1 Verrucomicrobiaceae bacterium | reverse complement strand
ATACGTCGCTGGCACACTGAACACGGAGAGCTCTCCCAGGAAGCGCATTTTCTCTTCGAAACTCAGATTGGGATGCCACGTCACCCGCTCCGCGCACCCTGCCGCCGCCAGCTTCGCCTGTTGCTCTCTTACATAGGCTTCATCCATGGGAGTAAACGCCCCGCCAATCCTGAGCCTCACACGCGGCAGGGATTTCCGTCGTGTGAGTTCGATGAACGCATCCACCAGCGTTCCCAAACCTTTACCATGAATCATACGCGCCAGGTAGCCGATCGTCGGCCAGTTCGGATCCGCCTCAGCCACTGGAAACGGCGTCAAATCCAGACCATTCGGCAGCACCGCGATCTTCTCCAGCGGCACGCCCAACCGCTCCGCCATCAACCGTTGATAAAACGCACTGGGCGCAATGAACCGCGAGACCGAGCGCGCGTTTGTCTGCATCGCTTCCCACGCCTCAGATCGCCAGGGCTCAATGAGGGTATCCAAAAACGAATCTTCCCCCTGCAAAGACACCAGCACCGGCACCCCGACTTCCTCCGCCAATGCCGGAGCCAACCCGCTGAGCAAACTGTTCGAGAGAGATACCACATCGGGTTTCGCCTCCTGCTTGATCCAGTCGATCAATTGATGCCACTCCCCCCACTGCTTACCCTCTCGCCCTTTCAGACTGCCCACGGTCATCTCTCCCAGCATCTTCGCGCTGGTCATGCCCATGCCCTTGGCGGCGAACTTCAACAAACCCGGCCGGTTTAGCCAGCGATGCACAAAACGCGGTAGCCGGTGAAACCACGGCATCTTCTGCTGGAAATACAGCGAGATCCCGCCCACACGGATCGGCTGGTCAGGACTGGCCTCCTCTCGGTCAGTGACCAGCGGCAAGTACAGGGGCGACATGATCGCGTCATGCCCGCGCACACGCAGGGCTTTGATCAACGCATTGTCACGCAGACAACTGCCGCAGTGAAAGTTCCCCGTTCCGGGAGTCAGATGTAAAACACGCATGTCAGGTAAAAAGCAGCGGTCTCAGAGGATCCGCAAGGCACCGAAAACTCAGCGGAAGGTCGGATAGGTCGGCCTGGCCCGGTAAACTCGGCTTTCAAACATACGCAGCGCTTGATAAAAGGAGTCCTCCAAAATCCGGTTGCGATTGATCAGCGGCGGCCCCGAAGCGCGCCCTTCACCCAGCGCCAAGGCACGACCATGATCCACCAGTCGGATGAAAGTCACCACATTCACCGGCCCTTCATCAATCGTGAACTCAAGCAACATATCCGCATTGCCGCGATACACCGTATCATAACCCGCACGGCGCAGCACGTCCTCGATCTGCGGCGCATAGGCCTGCTCCCGCATCGAAAGGTCCACCGGCATCAGCACCCTCGGCGGTGGTGGTGGCGCAAAGCCAGGACCACCCACGGGCGGCGTCACCACACAGCTCGAGATGAGCGACATCAATAAGCACAGCGCGAATAAAGAGAGGGTTTTCATAAAGGGGGGCGGACTAGATACGCCGCCCCTAGACAAAACTCAAGGCCCTCCTCCAAATCATGCGGATCCCCGCCTCCTTTTCTACCACTCCATCACTCCCCCCCAACGCCCCCTGACCGCCGTTTCAACGTCACCCGGTGCACCCCTTTGCGCAACGTCGTCACATTGAAATTCACGAGCATGCCCTCCCGATAGCCCCCCAGCCGGAGCAGCGTCTCCAATGCGGCGAGATCCGTCGGCCTCACATCCTCACTGGCGACGATCTGCACCAAAAACACCCCCTCCACGATCAAATCCAACCTCGCCGCATTTTCCACCTGCTTACCCCGATATTGAAATCGCAGATTTTCCCCACGCACAAACAGCACCTCGAGTTCCCTCAACTCGATGCAGAGACATTCCTCGTAGGCCTCCCTGGTCAAGCCCGGCCCTAAGTGCTTGTGCACTTCAAGCGCCGCTGCCAGCACGCGATGTGGTAAATCCGGGTCCATGGTGGCAGCATTCATTGGAATTTGGAAAACAGGGTCACGATGAGTCAATGCAAACGCTAGTCCCTGTTTCGCAACAGGCAAGTCCACACCACGTCCAGCTCACCGCCTTAGGCACCATCACAGCCAAATCGATTCCATGACACACGTCCTGAAAAACCCGGCCTGAAAAATGCTACTCTCAGAAACCTGCCCCCTGTTCGTGCCGTTTACTCCCTGGAGAAACTCATGCAAAATGGAAACTTCGACCGAATTAACATGATCCACTCCACTCATCATAATTCCATTTGCGTTCATATTTAATAATGGTTAAATTTGTAGCCATGCGAAAGTCTTCCGATTTCACTCCCGACAATCGACTCGCGTTCAGAGGGGTTTCCACCGCCATCCGAAGCCTCGTCCTGCCTCTGCTCATCGCGAGCTCCTTCTTCACAGTTTCCTGCAAGTCCACCCCCAAAAGCTCTGACGTCATCGTCAGTGTGCGGGACCAAAAGCTAGGCATCTATGACACCAGCGGAAAACTGGTCCAGTCCTACAAGATCTCCACCTCCAAATTTGGCCTGGGCGACACCCCCGGTAGCAATTGCACCCCGTTAGGCAAGCATGAGATCGTCGCCAAAATCGGTCACGGCCTGCCAAAAGGCGCCGTTTTGAAAAGCCGCAGTTGGAATGGCGAGGTCATTGCCCCTAACGCTCCCGGTCGCGACCCCATCGTTTCCCGCATCCTTTGGTTGAAGGGTCTTGAAAGCAAAAACAAGAACGCCTTCAACCGCTTCATTTACATCCACGGCACCCCCGAGGAAAAGAACCTCGGC
>JBIIUD010000665.1:0-2792 GCA_044340175.1 Verrucomicrobiaceae bacterium | reverse complement strand
CCGCCCACAGCATCCGCTTCAACGCCAGATCGCGGTAGCGCTTCACTGCCGCCATGTCCTTCAGATCCTCATAACGACGCCCACCCAAGTAGCTGCGAAACACCGTCACCCCAGCCTCCCCTGCACGTCGTGCCTCCCGCTCAAACCGATCCACATCCGACACGTCCTGCGGCAGCTCAATGCTGCCCTCGAGATACATCCCCGCCGACTCTGCCGTCTCCCGTAACTGCCGTGCCATTTCCAGCGTCCAGCCCTTCACCGTCGTTTGTAAGCCGCCGCACCCCAGCTCCCGGCAGTGGTCCAGCACCTCCACCGCCTCCATCAGCGGCGGCACCTTCACACTTGAGTAATCCCCCTGCCAGCGTTGCCAAAGCGAGTGGATCACCAGTCCTAACCGACGCCCCCCGACACCACCATCCGGCCCTGCCGCCAACGCCGTGCCCATTCCAGCTAGACTGATAGTAGATACCGCCATACGCCTTGTCATTGTAAGGTGCACCTTGCGCCATCACCAGTCCCGCATCAAACCCGAAATCCACCCTCCTTACCTGGCGAAAAACAACCCATTTCGGACTTCAGCTTTTGCTCAATCCGTTTTAGCATCCGTGATGCACCGTCCGTTTTGGATCGCACTCAGCCTTATCTGCGCCGCCTACCTCCTCTTCTGGGGCTTCATGCTTGGTGCCACCGCCACCTACACTTCTCCCACGGAGATTTGGTCGGTGCTGATTTCCAAAGAGATCCGCTACGCCACCGGACTCTCCCTGATCACCTGCACCATCGCTGCGATCGCGTCCCTGTTCGTCGCCGTTCCCATCGGCTACCTGATGTCTCGCACCCAGTTTTGGGGCCGCTCCCTGGTCGATGCCGCACTGGACATCCCCATCGTCCTGCCGCCCATGGTCGTGGGCCTCTGCCTGCTAATCTTTTTTCAAACCCCTTTGGGCCAGGGCATCGAAAGCCTGATCCCCTTCACCTACACCGTCGCCGGCGTCGCCCTGGCCCAATTTGTCATCGCCGCCGCCTTCGCCATCCGCACCATGCGCGGCGTGTTTGACCATCTCTCCGCCCGCCCTGAGGACGTCGCCATGACCCTCGGCTGCACACGTGCTCAGGCGGTGTGGCACGTCACCTTGCCGGCCGCGCGGCGCGGCATGTTCGCCGCCGCCTCCGTGGCTTGGGCACGCAGCCTGGGCGAGTTCGGACCCGTGCTGGTCTTCGCCGGAGCCACCCGCATGAAAACCGAAGTCCTGCCCACCAGCGTCTGGCTAGCGTGGTCCGTCGGGGAACTCGAACAAGGCGTCGCCGTCTCCCTGCTTATGATCGCTCTATCCATGGCCGTTCTCGTCGCCATCCGCCTCACGGGTGAGCGGACGTAATCACTGAAACTTCAAACTTGAAACTCACCCCGTGATCCGCCTCCAAAACATCTCCTGGAAAGCTGGGGCCTTCGCCTTGGACAATGTTTCCTTTAACGTACCTGCCGCCACCTACGCCGTGCTCATGGGCCGCACCGGCACGGGTAAAACTTCCTTGGTGGAAATCATTTGTGGCCTGCGCACGCCCCAGTCTGGACAAGTTTGGCTCAATGACCGCGATGTCACTCGCATGCCCCCGGGCCTGCGCGGCTTGGGCTTCGTTCCGCAAGACGGCGCGCTTTTCCCCACTCTCACCGTCGCGGAGCAGATCGGTTTTGCCCTCCGTATCCAGAAGGCCCCCAGCGCTAGCATCGACTCCACCGTGCGTGAACTTGCCACCGAAATGGCCATCACTCACCTGCTCGACCGTCGCCCTCCTGGCCTGTCCGGCGGAGAAAAGCAGCGGGTTGCCCTGGCCCGCGCCCTCGCCGCCAAACCGGGCGTCCTCCTGCTGGACGAACCCCTCGCCGCCGTGGATGAGGACACCCAGTCAGATCTCATCCACCTGCTCAAGCGCACCCAACAGCAGCATCAAATCACCGTTCTCCACGTCACCCACTCGCGACGCGAAGCAGAAGGTCTCGCCGACCTCCGCCTGCGCCTGGAAAACCGTGCCGTCCATATTGAGGAGCTCCCCCAGTGAATCTCGACCCTTCAGACCTTAACCAACCAGCTTTGACCCCTGAAGATCAGGCCCGCTACGAGTGGCAAATGTGGGTGCCCGGCATGGGCGAACCCGGTCAACGCCGCCTCAAATCCGCCACGGTGCTGATCTCCCGCGTCGGCGGCCTCGGAGGTCTCGTCGCCCTCGAACTCGCCGCTGCGGGCGTCGGCCGCCTCATTCTCGCTCACGGCGGCACCCTCAAGACCTCCGACCTCAATCGTCAACTCCTGCAAACCACCGACCACATCGGGCAGCCCCGCATCGACTCCATCCTGCGCCGCCTCAGGGAACTGAACCCCACCATCACCCTCGAAGGCCACGCCCAAAACATCACCCCCGACCTCGCCGAAACCCTCGTACCGAAAGCTGACATCATCGTGGATGCCGCCCCACTTTTCCAAGAACGCCTGGCTCTCAACGATGCCGCCATGCGTTATGGCAAACCCATGGTCGAGTGCGCCATGCACACCTTGGAAGCCAGCGTCACCACGTTCATCCCAGGGCAGACCGGTTGCCTGCGCTGCTACGTCCCCGAGGTCCCTGCCTCCTGGACACGGCAGTTCCCTGTCTTCGGCGCTGTCTCAGGCACGGCGGCCTGCCTCGGAGCCATGGAAGTCATCAAGCTGCTCACCGGCATCGGTCAGCCCTTGGCCGGGCGACTGCTGACCATCGACCACGCCACCGCCCGAACCCGAACCGTCGCCCTACCT
>JBIIUD010000664.1:0-2800 GCA_044340175.1 Verrucomicrobiaceae bacterium | reverse complement strand
TCAAAGGGCGAGGTGCTTCCACTCGCCCACAGGGAGATCTCCGAGGGTGTAGGGGCCGAAGCGGGTGCGGTGCAGGCTTTCGACGTGCCAGCCTTGACTGGCAAACATCCGGCGCACCTGATGGTAGCGACCTTCGGTGAGGGTGAGGGCGGCGCTGCGGGGGCCGGTGATTTCGAGTTGGGCGGGCAGGCAGGGCTTGGTCTCGCTGCGGAGGATGAGGTCGCCGCGGGCGAAGGTTTCGATGAGAATGGGCTCAAGGTCCTTGTCCACGGTGACCTCGTAGGTTTTTTCGGCGTCGGATTTCGGCGAGGTGTAGCGATGCACGAGGGGGCCTTGGTCGGTGACGAGAATCAGGCCACTGGTTTCTTTGTCGAGGCGGCCGACAGAGGTGACGGTGGGTTTGCGGTCGAGCCAGGTATCGGGGAGAAGCTCATAGATGTTTTGGCCTTCGGCCTCGCTGTGGGTGCAGCTGTAACCGACAGGTTTGTGCAGCATGACGAGCACGCCGTTGGGGGAGTCGAGCGGGTTGCCGTCGATGGTGACCTGCGAGGGGTCGGCCTTTTGATCGGCGCGGGTGGCGACGACGCCGTCAATGTGGACGCGCCCTTCACTGATCCAGGCGGCGGCTTCACGTCGGCTGCCATAGCCGAGGGAGGAGAAGATTTGATCGAGGCGGCGCATGGAGGAAGAAATGGGATTGAGTTGGTCAGGGGTGTGCAGGAAGAGTGGGCCATGAAGTCGGGCAAGAGAAGCGGTAAAACGCGTGGCCAACCAGATCACGCTGATTTGGCGGAGGTGCGGGCGGTTTATGCGGAGCTGGAAACGCGGCTGACCACGGTGGTGCGGGATTGTCAGTTGAGCACGCGCTGCTGCCGGTTCCAGCTCACGGGGGAAGTGCCGGTGCTGACTTTAGGCGAGGCGCTGGTGGCGGCGCGTGGGGTGCGGGCCAGCGGACGGCGGGATCTGAAGCCGCATCCTGAGGGGGCGTGCCCGTTGTTGGGCAGGGAGGGGCGTTGCACGATTTATGAGCATCGGCCGTTTGGCTGTCGGACGCATTTTTGTCGGGCGGCGGGTGGCGTGGTGCCGCGCAAGCTGGTGGCGGATTTGATTCAGCGGCTGGAGGCGGTGGACGAAAAACTGGGGGGTGAGGGCTCACGCGGATTGCCCGAGGCCATCGCGGCGATTCTGTGATGGGCTTTCCAAGCGTAGGATAGGAGTGCGTGGAGCGATGAAAAAAGTGGAGATTGCTGGAGGCGGGCTTGCGGGCCTGAGCCTGGGGATTGCATTGCGGCGGCACGGGGTGCCGGTGCGGGTGGTTGAAGCAGGTGCCTATCCGCGGCATCGCGTGTGTGGCGAGTTTATCTCGGGGGTGACGGATGAGGAGCTGGTGGCTTTGGGCATTGATGATGTATTGGAGGATGCGGTGCGGTCTCAGAGCACCGTATGGTTTGATGAAGGTGGCGAGGTGCTGAGAGCGGAGCTGCCTGGCGCGGCACGGGGGGTGAGCCGGTATTGCCTGGATCTGCGGTTGTCGGATCGGCTGCAGGAGCTGGGGGGTGAGGTGGCGACTGGCCAGCGGCATGAGGGAAGTCGGGGGGGAGGTCAGGAAGGCTGGGTGATGGCGGTGGGTCGGCCGAAGCGGGCGTCGAACTGGCTGGGGCTGAAGGCACACTACTCGAATCTGCCGCTGCAGGCGGGGCTGGAGGTGCATGTTTCAGCGAAGGGTTATGTGGGGCTGACGGCGGTGGAAGCGGGGCGAGTGAACGTGTGCGGCCTGTTTGAGCGGGGGGAGATGCTGGGCGCGGGGAGTCGGGCGCGGGCCGTGACACAGGCGGTGCGGGAGGCGGGGCTGGTGACCTTAGCGCAGCGACTGGAAGCGGCGGAGGTGGATGTCAAATCGGTGACGGGAGTGAAGCAGTTTTTGCTGGGCTGGCAGCCACGGGCGGGGCCTGACGAATTGCGGCTGGGGGACCAAGCGGCGATGATTCCACCCTTCACGGGCAATGGGATGAGCATGGCTTTTCAAAGCGCGCTGGATGCGGTGGAACCGCTGGTAACGTGGAGCGCCGGGGGCTGCGAGTGGCGGACGGCGGTGGCTAAGGTGCGGCAGGCGCATCGACGGCGGTTTGCGGCGCGGCTGCGCTGGTCCTGGCTGCTGCACGGCCTGCTGCTCAACGCCAGTGCTCGGCATGTTTGCCTGGGGTTGGTACGCCAGGGGTGGCTGCCGTTTGCAACGATCTATCGTCGGGTGCGGTAGTTGACTCCCGAGGGGGACAGAGGTGGCGCCGTTCAGGGCATGCTCCAGGCTGCGGGCCAGGAAGGGATAGGTGTGGAGTTATTGACGCGGGCGGCGTGGGTAGAGGAAAACGTGAGTTTTCTTGGCTCCGAAGGCCGAGGGGCTTTTCTTTTGCTCCTCAGGCACCACGCGCTGTGCGGGGAAGACTCACGTCTTCGGCTACGAGCCTCAGTTGACTCTTGCGCGCGCCGTAGAGGAAAACGTGAGTTTTCCTGGCTTCGAAGGCCGAGGGGCTTTTCTTTTGCTCCTCAGGCACCACGCGCTGCGCGGGGAAGACTCACGTCTTCGGCTACGCGCCTGGGTTGACTCTTGCGCACGCTGTAGAGGAAAACGTGAGTTTTCTTGGCTCCGAAGGCCGAGGGGCTATTCTTTGGCTCCTCAGGCACCACGCGCTGCGCGGGGAAGACTCACGTCTTCTGCTACCCGCCTGGGTTGACGGTTGCGCACGCCGTAGAGGAAAACGTGAGTTTTCTTGGTTCCGAAGGCCGAGGGGCGATTCTTGCG
>JBIIUD010000663.1:0-2801 GCA_044340175.1 Verrucomicrobiaceae bacterium | reverse complement strand
TGAGAACTACTGCTCGGTGAAGGGCTGGGTCACGCTGCCACGCAAGCGCTTCGAGCAGCAGCTCGGTCCCTTGATGATGGAGTTCCACCAGGCCGCCAAACGCAACGACCTCAAGCGCGGCAACACCGCCAAGCGCGGCTTCATGCACGTCGAGGTCGTCCAACCAACCCCACCCGAATCTGAATCATGACTTCCCCCATTCTTCCCCCCATCACCGCGGACTGTCCCGGCGCCTTTTTGCGCTCCGTGGACTTCGCTCCGATCATCGCACGCTTCGCAAACTTGGAACAACGCCTCCTGGCTGAACGACCCCCCGAGTTGAAATCAGCCGTCCGAACCGTCCGAAACTGCGAACCCATCTCAGAAGGCGAAAAAAGTTCGGACGTTTCGGACGGGTACAAGAGTACTTACGCGTACGCGAGATTGAAAATCAGTTCAGAAAATTCTGAAACTGAAAAAGGGAATGGAATCCCTAGCAGCCGAACGGAACCAAAAAGTACCGTCCGAAACGTCCGAGCCGATTTGACGCCTGTCGGAGTGGTAGTGACCACACCTGACAGCCTCCCCGCCATCGCCGCCGCCATCCGCTCCGCCGGATCGGTCGCGCTCGATCTGGAAACCTACGGCCCGCGCAAGAGTGACGGGCTGGACCCCTGGGCGGGTGACATCCGCCTGCTCTCCCTTTGCGTCCGCGGCGAGGCACCCTGGCTGCTCGACCTGCGTGCCATCGGCTACGACCTGGGTGAACTCAAACCTGCCCTCGAGTCAGTCGAGATCATCGCGCACAACGCCAAGTTCGACCTGCTCTGGCTGCGGCACAAGGTGGGGCTGCGAGCGAGCAAGGTGTTCTGCACTCTGGTTGCCGCAAGGCTGCTCTCCGCCGGCACCAAACCCGGCAACGACCTGGACAAATGCCTTCACCGGTATCTGGGCGTCCCAGCGGCCGCAGACCACAGCCTCTCCGACTGGGGGTCCATGTTCCTTGGTGACGATCAACTGGCCTACGCCGCCCGGGACGTGGCCCACCTGCACGCCCTGGCGGACAAGCTCTGGGGCGAAATCGAGCACGACGGTCTCGACGTGGTGGCCAGGCTGGAGTTCGACCTTGTGCCGGTCATCGTCGAGATGGAGGCAGCGGGCCTGGCGGTCGATCAGGCCAAGCTGCGTGAGATCGAGACGCGTGCCAAAGCCCAAGCCGCCGAGCACGCAGCCTTGTTGCGCAACAAGCTGGGCGATCCCAAGCTGAACCCGGGCAGCCCTCAGCAGCTTCGCGAAGGCTTGGCACGCTGCTGTATCCAGGTCGAGAACACCAACGAGGAAACCCTCAAAGCAGCTGACGAGGGCGATCTGATCCCGCTCATCCTCGCGTTCCGTGGCGCCGAGAAGCTCGCTCAGCAGGCTCGCTCGCTGCTCGACTGCGCGAAGAGCGACCGTCGCATCCACGGGCGCTTTGATCCAACCGGCACGGCCACCGGGCGGTTTTCGTCCAAGGATCCCAACCTGCAAAACATCGGCCGTGGTGAACTTCGCTCCTGCTTTGTTCCTGCGGCAGGTCATAAGCTGATCGTGGCGGACTACTCGCAGATCGAGCTGCGTGCGGCCGCGGTGATCGCCGGAGAATCGAAGATGATCGAGGCCTACCGCAACGGGGTGGACCTGCACCGGCAGACAGCGGCGGAGGTGCTGGGCAAGCGGCTCGATCTGGTGACCAAGGAAGATCGGCAAATTTCCAAATCGGCAAATTTTGGATTGCTCTACGGCCAGAGCGCTCCCGGCCTGGTGCGCTACGCCGCCTCCAGCTACGGCGTCCACCTTGAGCTGGAACAGGCAGAGCAGATCCGTCGCCAGTTCTTCCGCACCTACGACCGCCTGAGGCAGTGGCATGGCACCAGCCGCAACAAGGCGGATGGCGGTGTGCGCGAAGTGAGGACGGTGCTGGGCCGCCGCCGGCTGATCCCGGAAACGGCGTCCGAATGGGAACGCTTCACCGCCCTGGTGAACACTCCGGTTCAGGGCGGTTGCGCCGACGGCATGAAGCGGGCGCTGGTGCTGCTGGCTGGGCGACTCCCTGCGGAGGCGCGGCTGCTCTCCACCGTGCATGACGAGGTGATCGTAGAAGCTCCCGAAACGATGGCGGACGAGGTTTGCACCTTGGTCCGGGAAACCCTCATCGAGGCGATGGCCGATCTGTTCCCGCAGGTGCCCATCGAGGTGGAAGCGGGCGTGTGTGCCCACTGGGGCGAGAAGTGAGGAGGACACCAACGATGCCTGACGATTTTGATGACGATGCGAACGATCCCCTTTTTGTAAGTGACTCCTATGCGGGTCGCCAGAAGGAGAGGGACGAAGAATACCGGCGCGAATACGAGCAATGGTTCAAGTCCCTCTCGCGCGAGGAACGAAGCCTAGCCAAAGAAATGGGGCTGGAAGAAGCCTACCTGCCGTGCGGTTCGGGTGGAGCCACCAAAGACGCGGCAGAATCATCACGAGCCCGTTGCGAAGACACGCTCAACGATGAGGCACCGAGCATGAACAGCCGAATCGAATTGGACGATGAAACCATGCACGAGCTGCTGCGGATGCTGGTCGGTGAAGTCATGATGCAGGAAAACAGCCGACTTACCCTGGAGTGCGTCTCCCTGATCACCGGTCTCGTCTACTGCGGCGACTCCATGACCTCGATCGCCAAACGCCACAACGTCACCCGCGCCGCCGTGTCCAAGCGCTGCCTGGAGTTGACGTTGGGCCTGAATTTGAACCCGAGCCGCGCCATGCGCTCCTTGCTCGCCCGAGAGCAGTAT
>JBIIUD010000121.1:0-6990 GCA_044340175.1 Verrucomicrobiaceae bacterium | reverse complement strand
CTGGCCGATGAGGTTGGTCAGATCGTTGTAGCGGAAGCGGAAGGGGCCGGGTGCCCACCCATCAGGCAGCGAGGGTGGGTTATTGTTCTCCGTGGAGAACTTGGCGAATTCACCCGCAGGATAAGCCGTTGTCATTGGGCTGTCCGACGCACTGAAAGGCGGTGGTGTGTCCCGCAGGATTGCTAGCGGCGCACCGGAGAAAGCCCGCAGTCCGCGTAGCATCGCAGCAAAGGCCACCAGCGGCTCCTTCACTTTGCCGTGCGAGATCGAACCATCAGCCAACTGCAGGGAGCGAGCTTCATAATCTAGCAGGATGGCTTTCAGCACGGCCCCGAGGTTGCCATTGCTGGCCCGATAGACCTTCTGGACGCGGTAGATGTAGCCATTGCTGGGGTTGGAGGTGACAAAACGCTGAATGAGCCAGCGCGAGATGTTGATCGGGGTATTGGTGTGCCCGGGCGTGCTTTGGGAGACACTGCCGGGCTCAGGATAGGTCCCTGCATTCGGATCACCCGCTAGTGCGTTATGCGCCAGCGTCATGTCCAGCGCAGCGGCGTTGTCGTAAAGCAGGTCATTGGAGTATCCTGTAGCGGTAGGCAACGCCGGATTTGGCAAGGCGATGTCATACTGGCCATGCTTACCTGCCAGGAGTCGCTTGGATACACCCGCCACTGGCAACCCAGTATCCGGGTCTTCATACGGGAAAAAATCGTGATAGACGATGCTGCCAATGCGTCCCACCAATTTCATCGGTTGAATCCAGGGGGTGGGGAAGAACATGTGCCCGTCATCACGCCCAAACCACTGGCTATTGGCGGAGCCGCCGTTGAAGAGGATATTGCTGCCGACTCGTTGAGCGGATTGATGGTTCCAAGTCAGAGTGGTGCCGTTCCACTGGGAAACCCAAGAAATAGCGTTGCGTGCGCCATGAGACCAGCCTGTCATTACCCGGGCCAGTTCAGTGATGTCTCGTTGGTCATAGGTAGCCACAGGCAGCCCCGAACCATCCAACACAAGACTGCCGTCGGGATGACGCAAGACCAGTCCGATGGAAAAGAGCTGCATGATCTCCCGGGCATAGTTTTCATCTGGGCTGACGATGAGCCCTCCGCCAGCGTCATAGGTGGCGCGGTTGGCAATGTGGGAAAGGTAAACGCCCATCATCGGGTTGTAAGTCACCTGCTCCAGCAGATGGCGGTACTTGCCAAATGCTCCCGAGGCCAGCATGTCCCAGAAATGGGAGCAACCGTAGTGCCGGTCCAGGATGGTTTGGTCTGCTTCAGAAATGACCAAGATTTCACTCAAAGCTTGTGCCATGCGCTGCCGCACCTGGTCACGACTTTGCAAAATCATGGTCCACCACTCGCGTCGGCGATTCGGCGCAGACTGCGGGTAGTTAAGGCCAATTCGATTGTTATCCGCCGTTGGATTGATGGTTGGTACACCGTTCGCGTCATAAGTGACGTTGTAAGCGGTGCCATTAAATTGAGGATCACTGCTAAAGGTGATGGGTTTGTTCCCGCGCAGCATGAACTCCTCATTGTCTGCCGCCATGACCAGGGTCGTAAAATTGATCATGGGCGTCAGCGTGGGGTTTATCTGCTCATCCAACCAGTTTTCCAAACCATTGAGGTAGGTGCCGCCATTACCAATCGCAGCGTCCACCTTGGAGCGGATCTCTTGGTAAAGAGCGGTCGTGCCGCCCCAGGTGCTTTGAGCCATGAAGCGCCATATGTCCCGCTCAATTTGGTCATTGGTCTCTGTGCGCCAAGCGGCAGCTCCCAATTCCGGGGCATTCAAAGAATCGTTATTCGGGTCAAAGGTCGTCGAACCACTGGCTTTGTTGAAGTAGCCAAAAATCTCTTTGTCAGGATAGTTAGCACTGGAAATCGCCACATAAACATTGCCGCTAGCGAGCGCATTCAACATCGCTTGGTCGGTCGTCGCAAACTGTGCGGCACGGATGTTCCAATTCACGCCGGAAACTTGCCCCAACGGCAGCACTCGCACCTCAAGATTGGAATTGGAATTGCCGATCCGAATGTACGCGGTGTTCTGTATCGAGCTCAAATTGCTGAACACCACGCTGACAGAGGCACTGTTGTTGTCACCGCTGACCAATGCGGTTGCATAGCCGCTGGCGGTGCTAATGGCACCATCTTCTCGACCAAGATAGGCCACATAGAGTTGACGATTGGCTTCGTTATTGGGGTCGGATTCCGAAACCATAATCGGTGCGCTTGGCCCCGCCACATCCGGCAGACCCGGTAATCCGATAGAAAGGAGAGCGTGCTCAGGCACTTCCTCGATATTGTCTTTCGTTGGCAAAACTGAGATCTGCTGAGTTGTCACACCATTCGGAAAGGCTATGGGAGCCAATTGAAAATCCGCTGGACTGGCGGCGGATTTGGTTGGCTCCGGTGCAATGCCCTGACAAGTCACCGGCAAATTGTTCAGCGGCATGGTACCAAAGCTCCGTGTTAGCGTGATTTTCGCAGGGGCGCTGGGGGAGTCTGGATCATGCCGATCCAGCCGTTCCATCGCATTTTCACTGCTCACGACCGCGAGACTCAACAAAGAGCGCAGGGTATCACCGTCATTAGCCACGCCACCGGAGGCATTGTTTGGGGAGGCCGCGAGGCTCGGATTGGTGCCTGTTTTTGATTCCGCCCAATCACTCACGCCATCGCCATCCGAATCGATATCTTGAGTCTGAATTTGGTAGAATTTAGGCGCTCCTCCAGATCCGGCAGGCGCCACAAAACTCATCTGCAGCCCTGTGCCCAAAACTGGCGAACCCACATTCACCCACCCCGAACTCGACACGGGCACGCTGTTGCTTCGAAGTTGATAGCGTTTGCCCAGCTCCGAGTCATATCTGAGGACCGCAAATCCGCCGGACACGAGCGTTTCCCCCACCTGGAAAGCATTCATGGGGTCCCGCGGATCCGTACCGGCGATCGACTCCGCTAAGTTACTCACACCGTCCAAGTCATCGTCTCCACTGGCTACCAAACCCCATCCATCAAAGATTTGCTGCCACACATCACACAGTCCATCAGCAGCGCCCTGCCCTGGCGCGGAGCTGTGGTTGTCCGTTGCACCCATCAGATTTTGCACCCCTAATCCTGCCAAGAGCGCAAAGGCCGCGCCAGCAAAGAAGCGCCGTGAGTTTGTTTCGTAGCTCATGATCAATGGTTGGATTTTCGAACAAAGTCGCGCTCCAGGGCAATGGGTCCGGAAGCGAGCCAGTCTTGGTTGTAAATTAATGCGCGAGTTTAGCCAGTTCGTGTCTTTTCAGTCAAGAACAAAACATTGCTTTAGCTTACTCGAAATAAATGAAATCTTTATCCCTCGCATCAATTTTGAAGATAGCCTATCTCAAGGTCCGCTTCCAGCGCACAGTTCACCTGGCATTTAGCATCAAACGCAATTGCTGCGCCTGAGGAAAGCCGGGGGCGATTTGCAGCGCACGGTCCACGGCCATGACAGCTTCCATGGTGCGTCCCAACTGCGCCAAAATGGTGGCGCGCGCATAGGGAATCCCGGGATCACGCGGGTCGGCGGACTCCCCGCTCAGCAGCGCCTGCAGCGCTTCATCCGTCCTTTTGAGGCCGTTCAAAGCCAAACCCAAATTGTACCACGCCCGCGCAAAGGCAGGCTCAAGGCGCACTGCCTCCCGCAGCGCCGCCACCGTCTGCTCCAAATCTCCTGACTCGCTGTAAGCCAGCCCTAACTCGTAGCGATAACGGGCCTCATTGGGGGCAAGTTTGATCGTATCCTGGAGTTTTTGAATGGCCTTTGCTGTGTTCCCGGTACTGCTATGGATGAGCGCCAAATCATGATGAAAAGGCGGTGAATTGGGATCCCATGACACAGCCTTTTCCATGTGCTCGACTGCTTTTTTAGCATCCCCACGTGCGAAATGAAACTGCCCAAGCTGCATCTGTCCACTGGGCTGATCGCCATTCAATCGCAGCATGTGCAGCAGGTCCTTGCCTGCCGCACCTTCGAGGTCCAGCGTCTCACGCAAAGCCCATGCCGCCGCGATGCGAACCGAGCGTACAGGGTCCATCAACGCTTTCTCCAGCGCCGTTTTCACCTCGCTATCGCCCTGACTCAATAACGGCTCCAAGCTGCGCAGCACCGCATTTCGCACCAGTGGATGTTCATGCACGCTTTGTTCAAGCAAGGCCGAACGCACGTCGGCCTCACCAGCCCATTGATCCAGCAGTAGCGCCGCGCTGGCGCGCCAATGAGGGATGCGCTCAGTGCGTAAAACCTCGACCAACCCTGCCCGAGCCGAAGCGTCTCCCTTCCTGGCTTTAGCAATCAGTTGAGCGCGATGCCGCGTCGGCCTTTCCATGCGCGCGCCATACCATTTTTCCGTCGCGGCCAGAGCCCATTCGGTCGTCTGATCTTGATGGCAGCGATTGCAAGCATTGGGCACACCGTGTTCTTGGGTTAGCTTGGGATCAGGGATTGTCCAACCGTGATCATGGCGCCAATGCCGCTGCATGTAAGGTGTCTGTGGCATGTGACAATTGATGCACTGGCTACCGGTGCTTTCCGCCCCATGAAACGTATGTGCTGCTGCGACGATGGGTGGCGCATTGGGAAACCCACCCGCCGTGTGACACCTCATGCAGAGTTGATTGCCAGGCAGGATCGTTTTTCCGCTGTGCATGTCATGGCAATCCATGCAGCGCACCCCGGAGTGCTGCATGCCACTGCTCATGAAACTGGCGAACTCGAAGTTCTCGTCCCGCACTTGGCCGTCAGGAAAATAGGTGTCCGAATGGTCGGTGATAGTAAGCAGGTAATGATCCCAGAAGGAATCGCCTGGTTTGAAATCCCCTGTGATCTCGCCCCGTCGGGCGTGGCAGCCTGCGCAGTTTTCGGTGTGCTGATTGCGGTCCCACTTCACCAAATGCGGATCTTCCCCCTTTTTGCCGGGAAACTGCTTTTGCCAGTCGGAGTGGTCCTTCATGGGCCCATGGCAGGACTCACAGCTGACTGACATCTCAGCCATCGCTGTCTGGTAGCCATCTGTCTGCTCATCGTAGTTTTTGCGCACTCGCGTGTTGTGACAGGAAGCGCACATCTGGTTCCAGACCATGCCACGCCCGGTCCAGTGCCCCCACTCGCCCGGTTTGCGGTCCTCGTCGCCATAGACATCAAACCACTCCCTGAGCTTCGGATCAAAGCAGGCTTCCATGGCCTGAAGCCTGCCGTTGCCGCCGTCCACCAGCATTTGCCGCAGGGGATCATGTCCAATCACCCGCTCCACTTTGTAAGGTGCCACCTTGTTTTCAAAGCCTAAGGCAACCAATTCATAATCCTCCCCTGTTTTGCGCGCCTCCGAGGTCTGGGTGCCATGGACAAACTTTTGTTGAGGTACAAAACCTGGTTCATCCAAGCCCGGGTCGGGCTTCCGTTCGGCTAGGCCGTGATGGGAGGCTTTCCATTTAGAATACTCCGCCTCATGACATTCACGGCAGCTTTCAGAGCCCGCATACTTGGCATAAACCGCCTCCTGCGGCTCCAGCACAAAGGCTTTTGGAGCCACGACTGCCGCCAACTCCACGGGCACCACGGTATGACTCGTCTGTGGCCAAAATAACCACCCCACACCACCGAGAAGCAAAGCCAAAAGGACACCGACCATCAGAGCGGCCCGCCACCCCGCGCCAGCCGCAGGAATGACCTGCTCGGAGCTGCGGGGAGGGATCGGCTTGGAGGACTTCATGATGCAGGGTTACCTGACGCATTACGCCGAATCAACCCCAGAGGATGGATTGACCCTTAGAAGGTGCGATGATAATGATATCTCGAATGAATGCCATCCAACTCAGCCTCATCGCTGCTCTGCTGACCCTCACAGCCTGCCATACGCCCGCCCCTTCGGAGTCAGAAACCCGTCCCATTGGCGAGACAGCGCTCAGTTCGTCCGCCCTTGCTGAAGCCCGCTCAGGCCAAGTCCAATTCAGCCAGCATGTCAAACCCATCTTGGAAGCCAAATGCGTGGCCTGTCACAATCACCAAGCCCTGCCAGGTAAAGTGGACCTTTCCAACCGCGATGCTGCACGCAGAAGCGGTGGGCTAGGGCTTTGGATCGTGCCAGGAAAACCTGATCAAAGCCTTATTCTCACCAAGGTCTGCGCAGGTTTTGATCATTCGAAAGCCATGCCACCCGTCGGCCAACAAATCACCGCCGAAGAGCTAGCAGTGCTGCGCAAATGGATCACCGAAGGCGCTGACTGGCCTTCAGGCCGGGCAGGCACCCTTCGCCTGCCGCAATAAATCCCTCCCCAGGCCTTCCAGTTGGCAGTTGCGTCCTTGCCAGCCTGTGCTTCGTTCCTTTCTTACCGTTCCCAATTCTATGTCAGCATCCACTACCTCCACCCATCAGGAAACCGGTTCCATCTGGTCCACACTCAATCTCGTTTTCGGCGCATTTGTCGCTCTGTTCGCCGCTTTCTGGGGCTTCGTTCTTTTGGGTGGCGCCCTGAAGCAGAGTTTTGGTGAAAAAGCGCCTGCCGTCGCAGCCTCCGCGCCTGCCACAGAGGCCCCGGCCCCCGCACCAGCTCCACAAGCAGCCCCTAGCGCAACCCCTGCAGCACCTGCCCAAGCAGCCGCCGCATTCGAGCTCACCATCAAACCTGCTGGTGCCGCCGGCATGGAGTACGATACCAAGGCCTTCACCGTGAAAGCTGGTCAGAAAGTCAAAATCACTTTCGAAAACGCGCACCCCATCCCACAGCCTCACAACATCGTCTTTGGCAAGCCAGGCACCAAGGACAAGGTCATGATGGCCGCCATGCAAATGGCAGCTGCTCCAGATGGCATGGCCA
The DNA here is from genome assembly GCA_044340175.1 of Verrucomicrobiaceae bacterium. Classification (GTDB taxonomy): domain Bacteria; phylum Verrucomicrobiota; class Verrucomicrobiia; order Verrucomicrobiales; family Verrucomicrobiaceae; genus JAGRPD01. Next base: position 136 of record JBIIUD010000121.1, on the reverse strand, counting down.
AAGGCTACATCCCCGAAGGTACTGACGTGCTTTTCCACACCAAACTGCTTCAGCCCACTCAAAAAGAAGTCCTCGAGTTCACCGCACCTGCAGAAGCCGGTCAGTTCCCCTACCTCTGCACCTTCCCTGGCCATGG
>JBIIUD010000352.1:0-4337 GCA_044340175.1 Verrucomicrobiaceae bacterium | reverse complement strand
TCTCACTCTCCTGCACATGGTTTCCATTCAAATTCAGTATGAAGGAGACCTGCGCTGCCGGGCCGTCCATGGGCCGTCCGGAAAAGAACTCTTCACAGACGCCCCGGTCGATAACCACGGCCGGGGTGAATCTTTTTCACCCACCGACCTCGTCGCCACAGCTCTGGCAACCTGCATGGCCACCGTCATCGGGATCAAAGCCCAACAGAAAAACCTGCCCGTCGAAGGCATGACCGTGAGCGTCGAAAAACACATGAGCGAGGACATGCCACGCCGCATCGTCCGGTTGCCCATCAAGATCGCCGTCCCTTTACCGCCCGATCACCCTGAACGCCGACTGCTGGAAGCCGTCGCTCTCTCCTGTCCCGTCCTGCAAAGCCTGCATCCCGACATCGAAAAAGCGGTGATTTGGACATGGGACGGTTAAAAGCCGCCCTTTGGTTCGCAGACACCCTGATTCGGCTTTAGCGGCTTGGGACCTCTGGTTTGAAAATGGGTTGGGTTGTGTTGAGATGCCTAAAGCCTGCGCCCGCCCGGACGCCTCGTGCTTTCCAGCTTTCATTTCGTGAACTTCATGAACAGTGAGTCTAGCCTTCTCAGATCGCATTGGCGGCAGCCACTGCTATGCCCGATCACAAAGGCTCGAGCAGACGCTGCACATCTTCCTGCGTCAGCTTCAGTTTTTCCATCTTGCCCCCCATGAGACCTTCGAGAATGGCGGCTTTGGTGTGCTGCATTTCCAAGATTTTTTCCTCAATGGTGCCCTCACAAATCAACTTGTGAATGAATACCGGCTTGGTCTGCCCAATCCGGTGTGCCCGATCCGACGCCTGCGCCTCCACGGCGGGATTCCACCACGGATCATAATGAATCACGGTGTCTGCGGCCGTCAGGTTCAAACCCGCCCCACCCGCTTTCAAACTGATCAGAAAAACCGGCACCTCCTCCGCCTGAAACTGTCGCACTGGCGTTTCACGGTCCTTGGTATCGCCGGTCAGTTTCACAAACTGGATCTTGCGCTCATTGAGCCCCTTTTCGATCAGGGCTAGCATCTCCGTGAACTGGGAGAAGATCAGCACGCGCCGCCCTTCCTCAAGCAATTCCGGCAGCATGTCTTCCATCAGGAACTCCAGCTTCGCGGATTGCTTCACCAACTGAGCTACCTCCACCTTCAGCAGCGCTGGATGGCAGCACACTTGCCGCAGTTTCAGCAAGGCATCCAACACCACAATGTGTGATCGATCCATGCCTTGGGTCGCAATCGCCTCCCGCACCCGCTGATCCATCACCGCGCGGATCGTTTCATAGAGATCCGCCTGTGGACCCTCGATCTCGATGCGGTGGATGATCTCCGTCTTTGGAGGCAAGTCTTTGGCCACGGCATCCTTGGTACGCCTCAACATCAGCGGAGCCACCCGCCGAGCCAACATGCCCTGGCGATCAACATCTTGCTTCTTCTCAATGGGGTTGCGATAGACCTTTCGGAAAGTTTCCGCATCTCCCAAAAAGCCGGGCATCAAGTACTCAAACAAACTCCACAATTCACCCAAATGATTCTCCATCGGGGTGCCCGTCAAACAGAGCCGATGCCGCGCCTCCATCTCCCGCGCCGATTGGGCCGCTTGGCTTTTGGGATTCTTGATGTTTTGCGCTTCATCCAAGGCCAGCACATGCCACTTCGTCTTTTTGAGAACCTCCACGTCCCGCACCAGCAGCGGAAATGTCGTCACCACCACGTCATGACTGGCTATTTTTTTGAACTGCCCTTTACGCTCTGCCCCATGCAGCAACAACACCTTCAAGTCAGGCGCAAATTTCTTCATCTCACGCACCCAGTTCCGCACCACCGAAGTCGGGGCCACCACAAGATTGGGACGGTCCGCCCGACCATCCATTTTCTCCTTCAACAGGTGCGTGATCGTTTGCAAGGTTTTACCCAAGCCCATGTCATCTGCCAGCACCCCATGCAGATCAAACTCCCGCAAAAACTGCAGCCATGACACCCCCTCCAATTGATAAGGCCGCAGGTCCGCGCGGAGTTCCGTCGGCACTTCCACCAATTTCATTTCCTCAAACGCCATCAAGCGCTCGCGCAAATGTGCCAGCGCGGGCGGCGCGTTGATCGCCATGCCATCGATCTCCGTCAGTTGCGCCGCGCGCAGCCGATCCACCCTCAGACCACCGCCCCCCAGGAGTGGATCACTGCCACGTCCTGTGCCTGAACGCGGCAGGGTGGACATCAGCTCATTCAAAAAGCGAATCAACGGCAGCAGCCGCTTCGCTGGCACCTCCACCACCGGATCACCTGGCAAATCCAGCACCAATAAAAAGGCCTTCCCCTCTTCCGCAGCATCCCCGAGCACCTCGACCGTTAACCCCTCATCCAGTGCCCGCGATAGCACTGGCACCAGAGAAATGCGTTGCCCATCCACTTGGAATCCGATGTTGAGCGAGAACCAGTCATTTTCGCCAAAGGTCTCTTCCTCCATCTCGGTGAACCAACTGCCCTCATCTGGCTCCACGATCTCATACCCAAAATCATCTGCCACCTCCACCTGCCAGCCCGCCTCCATCAGCGCGGGCACCATCGATTCCCGGAAATGCGCCCAATACAACGCCTGTCGATCTCTTGGAACCGTCAAACAACCCGTCGTGACATCCTTTACCACGGCGTCTGGCATGACCGTCCCAAAAGGCTCCAATTCCAGCATCCGCATCTCCGTCAGCAAAGACCGCTCGCGATAAAAATCACGGAACAACCGCACCCGCCGACCATCCTCACGCGCGAACTCGTAGTGGCTCACGAGTCGGTTGGTCGCTAAATAAAATCGCTCCCCACAGCCCTCATACGTCAGCATCGGCACCGCCACCCCCAGATGGACCGTCTTCGAGGTCATCTTCAAGGTCTTGCGGGATAATTCTTTCACCTGAGCCTCGATCCTCTTCAGCAGCATCACCGGCTGCATTTCCACGTCCCGCATCTCGATCAAAGGCAGGGCTGCGGCTTTCAGTACGGTTTCCTTTTTCACCGCTGTCACCGACTCCTCCACAGGCATACGCTCTTTAGCCTCCTCCACCAACTCCATCACACTCCCACCAGCAGGATCCTCGCTCAAACAGGCCAGCAAAGCCGCACTGTGCCAGCAATGCGTGCGGCCACAGCTTTCGCAGATCGTCGTGATCGAAAGATTGCCCGCGTCCGTCATGCGTAAGACGACCCCCATGGACCGCCCTGCAGATGCTGAGGCGGACACACTTTTCATCAGCACTTCCAAATCGTGACCTGTTAGCGACGCGGATTCCAATCGCACCTGCCGCGTCTGCTCAAGACCGCGCTTCAAATCCGCTTGGCGGTACAGCCAATACCACGATTTCGAGCGCAGCTTGGCCAGCAACGTCTGGATGAGTTGTTTCCGCCCCTCCGCTGTCATCATACCTCGCGTTTCACCTCATCCCAAGCCGCGTCCATCACCTCAAGATCAGCGGCGTCAAGACTCGTGCCTTGTTGCTCCAGCAGCGATTGCATCGCATGAAAACGGCGGATGAATTTTTCGTTCGCTGCCGCCATCACCGCCTCCGCCTGCACCCCAGCCTTACGCGCCAGATTGACCACGCTGAAAAACAAATCCCCAATCTCTTCCTCCACACGCCCACTTTCTCCTGATTCCAACGCCTCTTCGACCTCAGCCAACTCTTCCCTCACCTTGTCCACCACCGGCCCCATTTCTGGCCAATCAAAACCCACCCGCGCCGCTTTCTTTTGCAGTTTCTGAGCGCGCATCAGCCCTGGCAGCCCATTGCCCACCCCGTGCAGATAGCCTTCATTTTGATGGCCCTTCTCCACGCGTTTGATCGCATCCCACTGCTCCAGCACCGCAGCAGATGTCTCAGCACTCGACTCTCCAAACACATGGGGATGACGCCGGATCAGCTTTTCGGTCAACCCTTTGGCCATTTGATCCAAATCAAACGCACCCGTTTCAGACGCAATCTCCGCATGGAGCACCGCCTGCAAAAGCAGATCCCCCAGCTCCTCGCACATCAAAGTCGGGTCACCACTCCGAATCGCATCAGCCACTTCATAAGCTTCTTCCAGCACATGCGGAATCAGGCTTTCATGAGTCTGCTCCTGATCCCATGGACAGCCCCCGGGCGCACGCAACCGGTGAACCACCGCCCTCAATTCCGTCAGCGCATCCGTCTCGTTTTTTTGCATCTCTCACCATGCCAAAGGCGCCTCTGAGTGCGACCAGAAAAAATTCTTTCGTTGACCATCCCCGCCTCCGTGCCAGTCTCATAGCACCCGATCGAAGAAGGAACTCGTAACCGTCTTTGTT
>JBIIUD010000662.1:0-2802 GCA_044340175.1 Verrucomicrobiaceae bacterium | reverse complement strand
CAATCTGCCTCCGGTCTGGAGCTCCACATCGGACCTGATCTGACGCCTCATCAAGCCCTGGCAAAACTCCGTGCTGCCCGAACCGCCGGCGACACCACGCCCGCCACCCTGTTGTTCCCCGCAGGCACCACCGAGCTGCTCACCCCGCTCACCCTTGAAGCGCAGGATTCGAATCTCACCATCACCGGATCCCAGAGCACCCTCATCGGCGGCCCACAGGTCACTGGCTGGGAAAAACACAGCGGCGAGATCGTCAAAACCGATGTCTCGAGAATGCTGCCGAAAGGCTTCCTTCCCAAACAACTGTTCTGCGATGGCGAACGCCAGATCCTCGCCCGCTACCCGAACTTCGACGCGAAGGACCAGCTCTACGGCGGCTGGGCCTTTGTGCCCGCTTTCCCGCCCGCCGGTGCTCCCGAAGGCCATCTTTGGAAACGCACGATGTATGTGAAGCCCGAAGACGTGCGGAAATGGGCGCATCCCGAGGACGTGGAGCTCGACATCTTCGCGCAATACGGCTGGTGGAACTTCGTTGAACCCGTCGCGTCGCTCGATCCGGCCACGCTACTTCTCACGCTGAAGAAAGACTGCTCCTACGACCTCCATCCGCACAACCGCTACCACTTCCAAAACGCCCTCGAAGAGCTCGACGCCCCCGGCGAGTGGTTCTACGACAAGCACAGCGGCGTGCTGTATTTTTGGCCTCCCCGTGGGGCAGACACTCTTGTCAGCCCACCCGGTAGCACAGACAGGAGTGTCGGCGTCGCACTCCCCCTCACCGAGGCCTTCTTCAAAATCAAAGGCGCCAAAAACATCCTCATCCGCGACCTCACACTCACTGCCTGTCACGGCAGCGCCATCACCTTTGAGCGGGCAGAGGACTGCCTCGTCGAAAAGTGCGTTATCACCAAAGTCGGTGCCTTCCACGGTAGCGGTGTGGGCGTCAGCGAGGGCAAAAACGTCCGCGTTTCGCACTGTGAGATCAGCTTCACTGGCAGCAACGGCGTTAGCCTCAGCGGGGGTGATCGCAAAACCCTCACTGGCCCCGGTCATGTCGTCGAGGACTGCCACATTCATCACATGGGCGTCTTCAACAAGAACGCCTGTGGTGTCGCCATGTATGGCGTGAACAATGCCGTGCGTCACTGCCACATTCACGACGGCCCGCGCATGGGCGTGCAGATGAGCGGGAATAACCTCACGGTCGAATACAATCACCTCCATCACCTCTGCCTCGAAACCCAGGACGGCGGTGCCATCTACACCGGCGGACGCGACTGGATCAGCAGCCGTGGCAGCAAGTGGCGCTACAATTTGATCCACGACATCATCGGCTGCGGCCAAGAAGCGAGCGGCTTAAAACATCCGTGGTTCACCTTCGGCCTCTACCCCGATGACAACACCGGCGGCCTTGACATCATCGGCAACATCGTCTTCCGCGTCGCCCACACGCCCATCCATCTGCACAACGCCCGCAATTGCCTCGTCGAAAACAACATCTTCGCCCTCGGCGGCAAGTTTCAGTTCGACCTGCACGGCTGGAGCAAAGAGCAGCGCTTCTACACCAGCCACATCGAAACCATGATCAAAGGCTACGACTCCGTCGCCGGCCAGCCCGCCTGGAAAACCATGCGCGGCATGGACCTCCACCCGCGTGACGCCATCCGCGACGATGGCACCATGATGAGCGGCAATTTCGTCCGCCGAAACATCATGTTCTCCGACCAGCCCGGCATCAAATACGGCGACCTCCGCCACGTGTCGCCCAAGTGGAATGTCATCGACCAAAACCTCGCCTGGGCCAACGGCCACCCCATCACCACCGGCATCAACAAAGTCGGCCCCGACAAGCCCGGCGCCCCGCTGCTCACCGAAACCTTCGACACCGCCGAACCCGGCAAGACACCCAAAGGCTGGGGCTTGAACCATCGCCCGAACAAAGACGTGCAACTCGTCGCCGCCGACGGTACTTTGCGAGCCGACTGTGCCCTCGGTGAAGACCCGAAGAATCCCAAGACCGTCTTCCATGGCCCCGACATCCCCATCAAGCCCGGAGCCGCCTATCGCATGCGGCTCCGCGTCAAATCCACCGAACCCACCGCGAAGATCAGCCTCGCCTTCGCCAGCTTCAAAAACGGCGAAGGCTACTGGCAGGCGAATAGCACCAGCATCACCGCCACGCCCGAGTGGACCGAGTTCGAAGCTACCGGCCGCATGCCCCGCGAAAACGAAGCCACCTGGAAACCCTGGATGAAGCACTTCTGGCTTCGCATCGACTGCCACGAGCCCAAGGGCCAGATCTTCATCGACCACGTCCGCCTCACCGAATGTGAACCCCTCGACGAATGGACCTCCTGGCAGGCCGAAGGCTGGGACAAAAACAGCCTCATTGACGATCCCAAATTCGTCGATTGGCAACACGACGACTTCCGCCTCCACCCCGACTCTCCCGCCTTCAAGTTGGGATTTGAAACCATCCCCATCGAAAAAATCGGAGTGCGTTCAAAGTAAGGTTTGGCCCCAGCGCAGGGGTCGTCATCATCGTCACGCAAGGCAGCGTGCCGAACAGGCGTTTCCATTAGCTGCATGAACCAACGGTTTCTCCTCTCACTGCCCCTGCTCAGTCTCTGCGGGACGGTGCCGCCTGCGCAGGCGGGGCTGGAGTTCAACCGCGACATCCGCCCCGTGCTCGCTTCCAAATGCTACGCCTGCCATGGTCCTGACGAGGAAAAGCGTGAGGCTGGTTTGCGCCTGGATGTGCGGGAGGATGCCGTGAAAGAGGCCATCAAACCCGGCCAGCCC
>JBIIUD010000660.1:0-2806 GCA_044340175.1 Verrucomicrobiaceae bacterium | reverse complement strand
TTCAGAGGCCCAGCCGAGGAGGGTTTCTTGGTCAACGGGTCCATGGACCTGCCGATCCGACGACTTGAGGAGATACCATTGAGCGTCTGACATGAGGCCAGTCTGACAAAACGCCTTTGCAGGGACAAGAATGAAATGCGGGTCCGGGAAAAAGTTTCTCGGTGCCGCTCGGTGCCCTATGGGGTGAAGGCGGGGATTCGCCACGGAGATCACAGCGGAACACAGAGGTTTTGCAATTGGCTTGACGGATGGAAGTCGGATGGGCAGGATCAGCGGCATGATGAAAATGCGATTTTGGACAGTGCTTTTGTTGGGTGGGCTGGTGGCCGGTGGCTCCTTGTTGGGGGCGACGGCGGACGGCAAAAAGAAGCTGGTGCTGATTGCCGGTAAACCTTCCCATCCCCCGCTGATGCATGAGTTCCGGGCCGGGTCGATTTTATTGGAGCAGTGCTTGAAGGAAGTGCCGGGGTTGGTGGTGGAGCGGCATGAGATGGGTTGGGTGACGGATGAGAAGACGTTTGCGGATGCGGATGCCGTGGTCATTTACTCGGATGGTGGCGGCAAACACCCAGCGGTGGTGGACGGGCATTTGGAGACGCTGAAGGCGTTGATCGCCAAAGGGGTGGGCTTTGGCTGCATGCACTACGGGGTGGAGGTGGTGCCAGCCAATGGCGGCGCGGAGTTTCAGAAGTGGCTGGGGGGACATTATGAGAATGCGTTCTCTTGCAATCCCATCTGGGAGCCGAAGTTCGAGTCGTTCCCGGAACACGCGGTGACGCGCGGGGTGAAGCCCTTTCAAATTGAGGACGAGTGGTATTTCAACATGCGCTTCAGGCCCGCTTTTGGCGATGGCATCGCTGCGGCAAAGGACGGGGCAGAAACCTTTGTGCCGATCCTGGTGGCCAAACCTTCGGATGCGACTCGCGATGGACCCTATGTTTACCCCAAGGGGCCGTATCCGCATATTCAGGCGGAAAAGGGTCAGCCAGAGGCGATGATGTGGACGGTGGAGCGCGGGGATGGAGGTCGCGGCTTTGGCTTCACCGGAGGGCATTTCCATTTGAACTGGGGCAATGACGACTTCCGCAAAGTGGTGCTGAATGCGCTGGTGTGGGTGACGGGTGCGGAGGTGCCGGAGGGTGGGGTGGCGTCGAGTGTGAAGGCAGAACAGCTGCAAGAGAATCTGGATCCCAAACCCGCACCGAAGAAGAAGGTGTCGGTGGTGGTGCCACGGGTGTTTGAGCGGCGGCAAGTCGCTGCGACGGAATAGCGGTATCGGGTTCTCAAGGCCCCTGGTTTGATCATGTGTCCCGTCAGCCCTCTAAACGAACTCATTGCTTCATGGAACGAGGATTGTCATGTCAGGAAAGCTATGGCGAAAATCGCTCTCGTTGCGTGTGAGTAACCCGTCGAAACGTTCGGAGAAGGCACCGATCAGAATGTCAGCCAAGGGGCGCTTATTGATGCGGTGCAGCCGCCGAGCCTTAACATAGCGATACCATGCGGTATGGGCAGCGAGCGTTTCTTTGTGTGTCCAAATTTCGGACCAAGAGACTTCCAGGTGGAAGAGAAAAAGTTCCTGACGTTCGGCATCGCCATCAAAGACAGGAGCCAATTCGGCGTAGGTGATGGGTGAGATGACCAGACCCTCTGTTCGTTTGGCATCAATAAGTGCTGCCGAGGCCGAGGCGAACTGCGGATCGGCATCGGCGATGTCAATGAGTAAACAAGTGTCGATGACCCAAGCCATGTCAGTCTGTCTCGCCCTCTCGTAATTCTTTCATCCAGTCGGCGGTGGTGCGGGGAGCGCGTCCATCCGCCACAGCAAAGCCGATCATCGCCTGCGCTCCTTTTGGGTGCTCTTTTGTTGGGTAAGCGTTGAAAGTCTGCTGATCATCGAGCCACGCTAGCAACTTGGAAGCAAGTTGCTCGTCGATGCTTGCGACGCGTTGAAGGGCCAAGTCAATCGTGCTCATGCCTTCACATTAGTTCAATCCGTCTGTTTGGGCAAGAAGTGGATCACTGATCGAAAGTGGCGATGCGGGAGCGGGCGGACTACGTGGAAACGGCGACGGGGGGAAACCCTGCCCTGATCCCCATCTCAGGCCTCCAGGTGGCAGGCACACCGGGCACACCCATCGGCCCGCTGCCAGCGCCGGAGAATGTGAAGGCGGTGCCGGGTGCGTTCCCGGGCACGATCAAGGTGAGCTGCAAGGCGATCAACGGTGCCAAGTTCTACCCCGTGGAAGCCCGCCCGCACGACGACCCCGCCGCGCCCTGGGTGCAGGTCTCTGTGGACAGCAAGTGCCGCCAAACGATCGCCGGCCTGACCCCTGGCGTGGAATACGCCCTCCGCATCGCCGCCAAAGGCGCCGCCGGACAGAGCCCGTGGGGAGACGAAGCCGTCTGCCGCGCACCGTGAGATCCCGGCGGGGTGGGGCATGGCAGGCGTAGGGGCACCCCGCCCACGCGCCCCCCCGCTTTCATGCTTGCCGCCCTGCCAAACGGGTGCTATTACTAGGCCTATTGTGAAGCTCCGCCCGGATGGTGACAAACTGCCCGGGCGGCCTTTTACCATGGAAAGCCTCGGTGTTTGAACGGTTCAGACACAGGGTGGATGATTATACTGTTAGCGCAGAATAGGCTAGCGATCAGACCAATTCACAATTAACTAGCCCCGATCATATGAGCGAAATCGAAAGCGAGAGCAAAACTCTTAACCTCTATCCGATCGACTATCCGTTCGAAACTCTATCGAGTCGAATTAGAGCAAGTCCTCCAAAGCTCAGATTGGACCCAGAATTCC
>JBIIUD010000659.1:0-2807 GCA_044340175.1 Verrucomicrobiaceae bacterium | reverse complement strand
CCGAAGTCGTTCTTTGAGGCCATCGACAAAACTCAGCTCACGCTGCCGCCGTTTTATCGCGAAGTTGGTGAAGACCTCTCGCAACTGCCGAAAGCCTCGCTGCGGCCCAACAACAACGTTTTCCGCTACGCGGCTCCCACTCGCGAGGAAGCCCGAGATGCGCTGCAAGCCTACTTAGCATCCACGAGCTTTGTGGACTCGCAAATCGCCCGCGTGCTCGAAAAGCTCCGCGAACTGCATCTCGAACAAAACACCATCATCGTGCTCACCGGCGATCACGGCTACCAACTTGGCGAACACGGCCTGTGGGCCAAGCAGACGCTCTTTGAAGGCGCGAACCATGTGCCGCTGCTCATCACCGCCCCCGGTGTGAGGACTGGCGCCCGCAGCGGGCTGGCCGAGCAGGTGGACATTTATCCCACGCTCTGCGACCTCGCCGGATTGCCCAAGCCGAAGCATCTGCAAGGCCGCAGCCTGAAGCCCATGCTCGATGATCCGAGCGCGAAGGGAAAGCAGGTGGCTATCAGCACGATGATCGCCCCTCACACGAAACAAACCGGTCACAGCTTACGAACGGATGCCTTCCGCTACATCGCCTGGGAAGACGGTGAAGAACGGCTCTACGACCACCGCATCGATCCTGATGAACTCTACAACCTTGCCGATATACCTGCGCAAGTAGAACGTTTGACACGGCTGCGCGAGCGTCTCGCCGCTCACCTCAAATCCGTCACTTTGCCATGAAGCCTCTGCTCTTACTCTTCGCCTTTTGCCATCCGCTTTTCGCAGCTGCGCAGCCGAATGTCATCGTCATCCTAGCGGACGATCTCGGTTGGAGCGACACGACGCTGTATGGCACGACGACGCTTTACCAGACACCGAATCTCGAACGACTGGCGAAACGCGGTATGACCTTCACCCGGGCGTATTCGGCGAGTCCGCTGTGCTCGCCGACGCGGTCGGCGTTGCTCACGGGGCTGAGTCCGGCACGCACGGGTATCACGGTGCCGAACTGCCATGAGCCGCGCGTGGTTTTGCAGGCGACAACGGGAAAGAAGGCGCCGCCGGATCAAAAAGCGATCATGCCTGATCCTCCAACGCGGTTGAAAACGGAGTATCGCACGCTGGCGGAAACGCTGAAGGAAGCGGGTTATGCCACCGCGCATTTTGGCAAGTGGCATTTGGGACCGGAACCGTATTCGCCGTTGCAACAAGGCTTCGATGTCGATCTACCGCATCATCCGGGACCGGGGCCTGCGGGCAGTTTTGTCGCGCCGTGGAAGTTTGCGAACTTCAAAGAAAAATCGCCGGGCGAGCACATCGAAGACCGCATGGCGGCCGAGGCGGTGGCGTGGATGGAGCAGCAGCAAAAAGAGAAGCCGTTTTACCTGAACTACTGGATGTTCAGCGTGCATGCGCCCTTTGATGCAAAGAAGGCGAACATCGAGACGCACCGCGGCCGCATCGACCCGAAGGACGCGCAACGCAGCCCCACCTATGCCGCGATGATCCAGAGCATGGACGACGCCATCGGCACGCTGCTCGATGGTCTCGACCGGCTCAAGCTCGCAGACAACACGATCATCCTCTTCACCGCTGACAACGGCGGCAACATGTACAACGAAGTCGATGGCACCACGCCCACCAGCAATCGCCCGTTGCGTGGTGGCAAGGCGACGATGTTTGAGGGCGGCACGCGTGTTCCTGGAGTCATTGTCTGGCCTCGTGTCGCGGCGGCAGGCAGCCGCAGTGATGCGATCATCCAGAGCGAGGATTATTATCCCACCCTGCTCGAAGCGCTCTCTTTGAAACCCGCCGAAGGGCAACGCTTCGACGGCCGCAGCATCCTCCCCGCGCTGAAAGGCGAGGCGCTCGCTGGCAAAGCGGTCTTCCAATACTTTCCGCACAATCCCGGGGTGCCGGACTGGCTGCCGCCGAGTGTTTCGGTGCATCGCGACGACTGGAAGCTCATCCGCATCTTCCACGGCGGTGAAAAAGGTGCCCACCGTTATCTCCTTTTCAACCTGCGTGAGGATCTCGGCGAAAAGACCAACCTCGCCGCACAGAAGCCCGAACTCGTGGCGGAACTCGATGCCTTGATCGAAAGCTTCCTCACCGACACCCAGGCCGTCGTGCCCGTGTTGAATCCAGCCTTTGATCCGGCAAAGCATCGCCCCGAACTCGAAGGCAAGCAGCAGACGAAGGGCAAAACCAAAGCATCAACGAAACCCGCAGCCAAAGGCAAGGACGATGGCGATCCCGCGCTGCAAGGCTGGAAGGCCCGCGATTGCAAAGCCTCGGTCAAAGACGGCCTCCTGCGCCTCACAAACATCGGCTCCGAGGGCTTCCTCGGTTTCTCCGCCGCCAAACACAGCGGCCCCACAACCGCAAAGTTTCGCATCAAGGCGAAAGCCGGCACCAGTCACTTTGACTGGCTCCCTGGCGGAGTCGGCAGCCAACAAAAGCGGGTCGATTTCACGCTGAAAGGTGGCGAATGGGAGGAGATCACTGTCGAACTGCCTGCCGAGGGTCCTTTGGGCATTATTCGACTCTATTTGCCCATGCAGGCGCAACCGGTGGAGATCGACTGGATTGAGCTGATCTCGCAAAACGCTAGTCAGTCAACGCGGACAGGATTTTGAAACTCATCACCAAGATCGATTGATCTGATCGCGCAGCGCAGCCTGCGAGTCATGGACCAAATTCAAAGCAACATGAGCACTTCGCTGGCGTTTCGCAAAGGCAAGCTCATGAAAATCCTCCTCAGCCTCTTCTTTCTCACGCCGTGCCTGCTTTTGGCCGAGCTG
>JBIIUD010000658.1:0-2816 GCA_044340175.1 Verrucomicrobiaceae bacterium | reverse complement strand
GTCGCTGGGGGGGCCCGGGGGGGCGGGGATCACGGGGGTTTGGAATGGGCTGCGCAACAATTCGAGTCTGGATGTGCTGGTACGGAACAGGATGAGCCTGGATGGGTTGCCGGACCCTGCGTTTCTTGGGTTGAAGCCGACGGTGTTTGGGACGCCTGTGATGTGTAATACCACGCATGGTCTGATGCAGGCGACTTTGAGTGGGCCGGGGGTGACGCCACTGAACAATCGGGTGCTGTTTGCGAATGCGCCGTTGAATAATGAGGTGGTGTCTGTCCTGCGGACCGGGGACTTTGTTGGGTCTGGCCACGTCCTGAACAGTTTGCTGGATGTTGTTCAGGCACAGAGCACGGACGCGCTGCTGGTGTCGATCGGGAAGCGGCTGAATGTAGGGGGAGTCATGGCGATGAACGACAGCGCCCTGAATGTGATGACGCACTTTGGCACGACGTCGGCGAGGTTTGAGGAGGGGACGAATGCGCCCGGGGGCGGCATGTATGGGCAGTTTTTTGGGCGGGCGGCGAGTGGTGTGGACACGTCTGGGGCGTTTGGCGCGCATTGGATCCCGCTGCCAGCAGCAACTCCTGAACCGGCACTGTTCCGCGGAGAGTTTACCGGGATCGCGGCGCGGTTTGTGACGAAGGGGGATCAGGCGGCGGATTGCCCGACTGGCGTGTTGTACTCCGCGTTTACGGCGGAGGCGCATCAGGATTTGAGGACGACTTTCAAGGCGACTTTGACGGGGCCCGGGGTGACGGGTGCGAACAACACGGGGCTTTGGCACGACACGGCGGGGCTGATTGCGCGGACGGGTTCGGAGATTGAGAGCGGGCTAACGGTAACGGCGATCGACCGGTTTTGGCCGATCTCGACTGATCAAGTGCTGTTTTTGGTGACGCTGAGGGGCACGGGGGTGACGGCGGCGAACAATCGCGCGCTCTACCTGTGGGATCAGGCGGATCCGATGCTGCGGATCATGCGGACGGGGAGTTTTGCGGATCCGGAGTGCGGGCAGGCGACGATTGCGGGGATTCTGCAGGTGGGCGTTCACCCGGTGACTGGGGAGTATGCGATTCTGGCGAGTTTGAGGGGCAGCAGCGCGGCGACGAATTTGGGGCTTTGGGTGGGGGGAACTCGAGAAGGGAACGCGACCACTCTTGCGGCGAAACGCCGGCCGTCGCTGGTTTTGAGGAAGGGCACGACGCTGCTGGCGCCGTCGGGTCAGACGACGACGCTTTTGAGTCTCTCGATGAGCAACACGACGAGTGCGGGCGGGGCAGGGAACATCGGGAAGGGGCAGGTGGTCAATGCGGATGGCAATGTGGCGTTGATCCTTGAGTTCACGAATCGCGCGCGAGAGGTGATGACTTGGGTGCGGTGATGGGAAGGTTCAAACCGAGGAAAACGCTTTCGTTGGTTTCCTGAAAACGAGCCGGAAGCAGGTTCCTCGACTTGCACAAAAAGTAGTACAACACCCCATACCCGTTCTGTTCCCATTGGTGCAGGGTGATGAGCGTTCGAGGCAGGATCATCCTGCTTCGGCTGCAAATCCCATCCCACCATGAAAACACCAATCCTCCTCCTTCTCACGCTTGCCTCCACCTCCGCGCTCCTCAGTTGCAACGAAAAAAAGGCTGCCATTGAGGCGCGAAAAGACGCCACGAAGGACGCCATCGATGAGCGCAAGGAGGCGGTGGATCAGGCCGCTGAGTCCGCCACCAAGCAGGCCGATGTGAACGCTGACATCACCAAAGCCAACATCGAAGCCGCCAATCAAGCTGCTCAAGCGCAATTGGATGCCAACAAAGTGAAGGCGGATGCCGCTGCCGCCGCTGAGAAGGCACGTGTCGATGCTTTGAACAAGTAGTTTGCGGCCTTTGGTTCGATGCCACAGAGGCGGGTTTGTTCTGAATCTGCTGGCTAGGGCCGTGCGGTGCGGGTGGGGGCGTCGGCGGCGATGGCGGCGCGGTAGTTGGCGAGGGTGCGGAAGAAATCGGTCTGCGCCTGGAGCTGGAGCAGGCGGGCATCAAAGGTGGCTTGCTCACGGATTTGCAGTGCAAGCAGGTCCGAGGCACCTTGAGAGAAGCGGGCGTTTTCGGCCTTTTCGAGTTCGACGGCGAGTTCCACGTTCCGCGCGGTTTGGCGCAACTGATCTTGTGCGGCCTGAAAGGCGGAGTAAGCGTCCTGCACGGCGGCGGTGATTTGGTCGCGCGCAAACTGGAGATCGCGAGTGAGCTGAGTGAACTGACCCTCAACGACGGCAAGCCGACCTCTGGCTTCGCGCCGTTGCAAGGGTACTTTGAGGCTGATGCCGGCTTGAATCTCGGTGTTCTCGATGTCCTTGCGTGTTTGATCGCCAATGGTTTGAGCGGCTTCAAGGCTGAGGTCGAGGTTGGGCAGCATGTCGTTTTTGGCGAGTCGCTGGTCGATGCCGTTTTTGGCCATGTTCAGTTCGACCTGCCGGATTTCGGGGCGGAAGATGAGGGCTTTGGCGATGTCGCTTGTGAGCCGGCTGGAGTCAGGGCCGTTGGGTGAGGGAAAGCTGGTAGGCAACTGAGCGACCGTGGGACGGATCGGTTGGTCGGAGGCGTCCCGATAGAAAAGGGAAAGTTCGATGGCATGCGCCTCGAGGAGACGGCGTGCGGACACGAGGGCGAGTTCTCGGCTGACGACGAGGCGTTCATTGTCTGTCTGAACGATGGGGGCTTGAGCGCCGCGGGTGACCATCTCAGTGACGGCGGTTTGTCGGTCGCGGGCAATGCCAAGCAGTTGATTGGCAAGCTGAACCCGCAGGCCGGCGCTGAGCCAGTTGTAAT
>JBIIUD010000657.1:0-2819 GCA_044340175.1 Verrucomicrobiaceae bacterium | reverse complement strand
GCTGGATTGGTTCAGACGACGGACGATGGCTTTGACCGTGGGCGGTTTGCCGGGCGGGAGGTCAAAGATGATGGCGCGCTCATGGTAGTAAGCGGCAGAAGCCTCTGGCAGGGAGTAGCGCCAGACGGGGGCAGGTTTGCCGTCCTTGATATGGCCTTCCATAGGATTACCAATGAGTTCGAAGACTTTGTCCCCTTTCATGCCAGGAGTGATGCGAGCCAACTGGCTCTCGGAGAACTTTTGCGCGTAGCGGGTGCGGCACTGGCCGAAGTGCTTGACGCAATTCCAAGCTTCCGACCAGGAATAGCCGAAAGAAGAGACGTACCAGGCCATGAGCAGGACAGGGATGGCGGCGATGACGACGGGGATGAGAAAATACCAATGCTTCTTCATGAACGAGGTAAGGTGGGAGGGGGAGGGCGGTGGGGCAACCAAAAAACCGGGGGCGAACTCAGTCGTCAGTGAAACGCAGGCGGGACTGGATTTTGTTCAGGGTGGCGGGGCCGATGCCCTTGACCTTGAGCAGGTCGTCAGGCTGGGTGAAGGGGCGGGCGTCGATGATGCGCTTGGCGATCTCGGGTCCGACATCAGGGAGATAGCAGAGTTTCTCGAGGGAGGCGGTGTTGATATTGACGGGTGCGGTGGCGGGATCTTCACGCAGGTAAGTGACGGCGATCGCCATCGCAGCGAAGGCGAAGAGGCCGATCCAGAGCCAGCGCATCTGGCGGTCGCGTGCGCGCGACTTTTCCAGGCGTTTTTCGATGAGATCATAGAGGGCCTTGCTCATGGTTTTGATTGACCGTGGTTCAACCTCAGATCAAGGGCAATGTTTGGCGCTTTTTGACTGCGGAGACGGGGTCGGTAAGGGAATAAAAAGACAAGGGCGCAGAGCGGCGGCGTATGCTAGGGTAGATGATGAAAGAAGCAGCGGACAGTCCCGGTCAGGGCTGGTTCCAGTTCGCGCTGGCAGCAGCTGGCGTGCTGGTGCTCGTCGCTGCGTGGGCGGTGTGGAGCCTGCTTTTGAGCCCAACAGAGGAGCAGGAATCAGCTCCTGGGGGCGGCGGTGGGGGCAGTGTGCGGGAGGCGGTGGCGAGAGAAGAACAGGCGGCCTCAGGAAGAAGAGAAAGAAACGCCATCAGAACGGGGCCGCTGGAACGGGCGTCACGCATCAGTGTCGATGATTTGCGGGCGGCGCTGGTGGGAGAGGGGGCGGTGCCTGGGGAGGTGCTGCTGGTGTTTCGGTCGCCTGAGGAACTGGCGGCTTTCCGGGCGCGGGCGGGACTTTATGGACTCAAAATCTTGGGTGCGGATGCGCGGCTGAATGCGGCGCGGGTGGAGTATGACAATCTGGGGCGGCTGGCCGATGAGCTGAACGAGCACCCGAATTCCTATGAAAATGTGGCGGCGAATCTGGTGGCGAGGATTCCTGGCTTGCCGCAGGCGGTGCCGGAGGTGGATGCGGCGAATCAAGGGGGACTGGCACCTTTTAATGAGGGTTTGATGGCGAGCATTGGCGCGGAGGGGGATCGCTCGGGCTGGGGGAAGGGAGTGAAGGTGGCGGTGTTGGACTCCGGGGTCGTCGATCATGAGACCTTGAATGGTGTTTCGATCGAGCATTTGAAACTGGTGGAGGCCGGGCCGAATCCGAATGGGCATGGCACCTCGATGGCGTCGCTGATCAGTGGTCGGGAAGCGCCTGCGGAGGGGATAGCACCTGGGGCGCAGATTCTCGATGTCTGGGTGGCGGATGAGAAGGGCATGAGCAACACGGCGCTGGTGGCGGAGGGGATCATGGCGGCGGTGGATCGCGGGGCTCAAGTGATCAACATCAGTCTGGGCAGCTTTGGCAGTTCGCTGATGCTGCAAAATGCGGTGCAGTATGCGATGAATCAAAATGTGGTCATCGTGGCGGCAGCTGGGAATGAGCAACTGACGCAACTCGCCTATCCGGCGGCCTATCCGGGGGTGCTGAGTGTGGGGGCGGTGGATGCGAACAAGAAGCAGGCGTATTTTTCTAACTCGGGCAAGGGTTTGGTGATTGCTGCGCCTGGGGTGGGGATTTTATCTGCTTACCCGGATGGCCAAGTGGTGGTCGGCAGCGGGACTTCGCAAGCTACCGCGATCACGTCCGGGGCGGTGGCGACACTGCTCGGGCGAGGCTACACCGCGGCGGAGGTAGTGAAGCTGCTCACTCAGAACGCGGCCAATACGGGAGCACCGAAGGAGCAGGTGGGGGCTGGGTTTTTGCAGATCCCGAAACGGTGAGTGGGGCGGCGTCCGATACCGAATGATCGGCTCAAGCCTTGACTCCAACGGGGAATCAGGTGGGAAACGCGAGTTTTCCTTTCCCCGAAGGCCGAGCAGCTTCTCTTTTGCTCTCCAGGCTCCCCACGCTGAGCGGGGAAGACTCACGTCGTCCGCTACGAGCCTGAGTTGAACCTTGAGTGGGGATGGGGCGGGCAGGGCGGTGTCCGCTCCCGAATGATCGGCTCAAGCCTTGACTCCAACGGGGGATCAGGTGCTAGGGAGATCACAACCACTGGCGAGGAGCGTCGCTTCGTCTTGTCTGGTGCTAGGCTTTGAGCAACGAGGCGTAGAGGGAAACGTGAGTTTTCCTTTCTCCGAAGGCCGAGCAGCTTCTCTTTTGCTCTCCAGGCTCCCCACGCTGCGCGGGGAAGACTCACGTCGTCCGCTACGAGCCTGAGTTGAACCTTGAGTGGGGATGGGGCGGGCAGGGTGGTGTCCGCTTCCGAATGATCGGCTCAAGCCTTGACTCCAACGGGGGATCAGGTGCTAGGGAGATCACAACCAATGGCGAG
>JBIIUD010000655.1:0-2820 GCA_044340175.1 Verrucomicrobiaceae bacterium | reverse complement strand
ACCGGCGCCTCCCGCCGTCACCCAAGTGCCCGTGGACACACGCCCCAACGCTTCAAGCGCAGGGTGGGCCTCAGCAACGGCAAAGGGGAGAAACATGATTTAGATTCATAAAATATATGGAAATTCAAATAATGCAATCTCGAACCCAAGCCCTGGAATTGGCTGCTGAAATCCCTATCCGCCTTCGGCGCATGTGCAGAACAAACAGCAGCTTATCTCAACTCAACGCAACGAGGCACACCCGTACGTTGTGCGCGCTTTAGCGTGTCATCGCACGTCCCTTGCGCTCAGCACGCTAAAGCGCGCACAACGTACGCAGCAGCACTGCCTGATGAGCGAGTGAAACGTCTCTCAGCCTTCGGTACAGGGAAAACGGACGTTTCCCGCTGCGCCCCATCACAGATCGTCACTTTCCGGCCACCTTGGCATTGCCGCTTGGCAGGGTGATCACCCGTTGCGTCGGACTCAGCCCATATTTGGAGGGTTCGTACATGGCTTCGATCTTGGCTGGTGGCGCGACAGTGTCACCTTCCGCGATGACGCGCGCGAGGTAGTGCAGGACAAACTTGCCTTTTGAAGGTGCATGATCGGTGAAGAAAAGCGCGCGATTGGCGTGCAGCTCACGGTGATCGCAGAACCAGAGTTCATAGTCATCGAAAGGACCGTCTTGACGCGGATTCTGCGTTTCAAACTCCGGATTGATCGGCTCGAACACGGAGGGCAGCGCGTCCTCGATCGCCAAGTAGCGATCTCCACCTCCGATTTCGATGCCCAAAGAAACCCGCACCAGATCGCCCACCCGCAGATCCTCCGCAGGAGCGGTGCTGCCGTCCGGCATGACCTTGCGATAGTCACGCGTGATGGCATAGCCATGGTTTTCGCCCGCAAAATCGCGACTGCGCGGATGGCCGCGAACTTCCGTGCGCACCCAGGCGGATTCATCCTTGGGAACTTCGACCGTAAGCGCTGACTGAGCCTTTTTCATCTCGAGCGGCATCACCACTTCGGCCAGTGGCTGTTCGGCACTGAGCTTGACGGTTTGTTTAGCATCTCCCAAGGCGATCACCGCCTCGATCGGCTGCCCCGTAGCTTTTCGGCTGCGCTCGTAGGCGGCCAGAGCGGTGAGTGTCCAGGCGTTGGCATAGGTGTTGCCCCACTCGCCATTCAGATTGCGCGCCGCCCAGATCTCGTTGGCCAAGGCATCGGCGGCGGCGTTGAGCCCCATATGCGTGTAAGCAAGCAGACGCAGCGCCTTGTTAGGTCCATCCCCCGCCCAGTGGCATGCCCCTGTCGCCGCAGGTGGCTCATCAGCCGGAGCACCGATTCCGAGCAAAGTCTTGACCTGATCATGCGGAGCGTCAGAGATCAGCATGGCCAGTCCGAGGTAAAGCTTGGCCGCCTCCGGCAAGCGCGCCCGGCGCTCAAACAACAAGGTGTGATAGGCAGGCTCGGCGCGTTTTGCTTTGGCCAGAGTGTAGAGTGATAAAGCCGCATCCGTAATGACATAAGAATCCGTTTCCGTGTCGAGGCCGCGCAGTTGTTTGGCCAAGTAGTCCATCAACCCATCCACGACCTCAGCGGGTACGGCCGCCCCGCTGTCGCGAGCGCGCAGAAGCATCAACCCACCATAAGCGGAACCCCATCGATTCGGCTCTGCGGCGCCGGGCCAGTAGGCTAAGCCGCCTTCTCCTTCCACGACCATTTGCAGCAGGCGGTTCACGCCCTTTTGCACCGCCTCACGTGAACGCGCAGGGTCGAGTTGCTGCGGAAAGAGCGCATGAAAGCCGCCCAGCGCGAGCCAGGGCATCGTCGCTGAAGTGGTCTGCTCCACGCAGCCATAGGGGTACTTTAAGAGGTAGTCCAAGCCGTCGCGAACCTCCGTGAGCCGAGTGGTGGTGAGATTGATCTGCACGGCGCCTTCAGCTTCGAGGATGACCGGATTCATTCTCGCAAGCAGGTTCATCGGCCCTGGAGGGTCGGCTTGCACCATGGGCAGTGGTTTCGCTTTGGCCTTTGCTTTGGCTTTGCCATCGCCCTTCTTCTCAGGTGCTGACGGTGCAGGAGCGGGCTGGGAAGGATTCGTGATCCGGGTGTAGCGCACTTCACGCAGTTCGGGCACAGGATGCGCCACTTCAAAACGTGACTCCGTGGCATCCGTCCATTCTTTAGCCCCACCGACAGACTTTGCCCGCCAGGTCCACACCGTTTCACCGAGGCCATCAAAGCGCACGGGGAAAACCGTAGCGATGGAGGCTCCGGCGGGGACACTCACCTTGCGTAGCAGCGTCGAGGGATCGGCTCCCGCCTCAACGGCCGTCGCGAAAGGCCGGGCTTCCGTGATGAAGGCGGCCCCGGCGCCCAGTTGCAGGGAGAGTTCGACCTCACGATTTTCGAGCGTGGTGTTGTGCAGGATGCCCTTGACCAACACCTCATCCCCCAGGCGCGCAAAGCGCGGCACCACCGGCTCCACCATGAGCGGTTTGTTCACCGTGAAGGCCGACTCACCCCGGCCAAAACGCTCCGCACCCGAGCTCACCACCGCCATCAAACGATAGCGGGTGAGATTGTCCGGCACCTTCACCTTGGCAACCGTGCGCCCTTCCGCATCTGTCAACGTGCTGGCAATCCAGAGCGGTGTAGCGACAAAGTTCTTCCGCATCTGCTCCGGTGCAGCTCCGTCCTCACCACCGCCCCCGACAAGGAAACCTTTGTTTGAGCGCACCCGGTCCTGCACCGTCTCCGGAAGCAGGTTTTCCAAAGAGGTGAAGTTCGAAAAGGCGAGCATGAAGAGCTGGTGGAAATAGTCATCCGGATCAGGGG
>JBIIUD010000656.1:0-2820 GCA_044340175.1 Verrucomicrobiaceae bacterium | reverse complement strand
TCAAATCTGGCCACCTCCTACACGGATGCCATGACGGTGCAGAGCAGTGGGCGCCGCACCTTTTTTCATCAGCGCGGTGCCAACGCGTTGTTTGATGTTGACCACTGCGATGTGGAGCGCACGTCAGCGCGGCTGTTGCACCTGGGTTATTTGCTGTTGTTGGATCGATTGGATACGTTCGATGTGGACGGGCAAACTCGCGCGGCGAAGTTGCTGGCGAAGGCGAAGGCGGTGGGGCTTGAAACCAGTGTGGATGTGGTTAGCACGGAGCACCCGCAGTTTCGCGAGATTGTGCTCAGCGCCTTGCCGTTCACGGATCATCTCATCCTCAATGAGGTGGAAGCGTCGCGGGTGGTGCAGAGCCCGTTGAAGGCCCAGGATGCTGTGGCGTTGCTGGCTGCGGCGGGGCAACTGTTGGCCGCTGGGGTGCAGAAGTCGGTCACGATTCACACCGAGCATGGAGCGGTGGCGGTGACTCGCCAAGGCGAGCAAGCGACACAGGCCTCGCTGCGTTTGCCGGAGGGTTTCAGTCGAGGTGCGACGGGGGCGGGCGATGCGTTTGCGGCGGGCTTGCTTTACGGATTGCATGAGGACTGGCCGCTGCAGGAGCGCTTGCGTCTGGCCGTAGGCACGGCGGCTGCCTCGCTCACCGATCCCACGCCTTCAGCCGGATTGCGCCCGGTGAGTGACTGCTTGGCGTTGGCGGAGGCATTTGGGTTGGGTGAGTTTGGGGAGTGAAGTGGCAAGCGGTTGCGAAGCCGCGAAGCGAACCTTGGACAACGTGCGCTGAGGTTTGGCAAAATTGGCGGGAGGGCTGACGTGGGAACTGCACAGAGTGATTCCGAAGAAAGCACCGTTCCTTTGAAGTCGTATTCTTCGACCGACCTCACCATGAAACTGCCTCTCTTTCTGTTTTCTGTCTGTCTCGCTGCCAGCGCTGCTTTAGCCGCTGATGAAGACGGCTTCGTCTCCATGTTCAACGGCAAGGACCTCACGGGTTGGGTGCCCTGCAACATCGCCGCGGAGACCTTCAGCGTGCGCGATGGGTTGCTGGTCACCACGGGTCAACCGGTGGGCACGCTGCGCACCGAGAAGATGTATGAAAACTTCATCATCGAGTTCGAGTGGCGGCACCTGAAATCCGGCGGAAACTCGGGTCTGTTCCTGTGGGCGGATGCGTTGCCAGCGACGGGCTCGCCCTTTTCACGGGGGATCGAGGTGCAGATTCTGGACCTGGGTTACAATGCCAAAGGCAAGAACGAGTGGTTCAGTACGCACGGCGATTTGTTTGCGGTGAATGGCGCGAAGCTGACGGTGGCGGGGCGGATCTCACCCAATGGGCAGCGCAGTTTTCCGATGGAGGAGCGCACCAAGGCCTCGCCCGAATGGAATCACTACCGGGTGGTGGGCAACAACGGCGACATCAGCCTGAGCGTGAATGGCAAAGAGGTGACGATTGCGAAAGCGGCGTCTCCCCGGAAGGGTTACCTGATGCTGGAGTCGGAAGGCAGCGAGGCGCATTTCCGCAACCTGCGGATCAAGGAATTGCCCTCGACCAATCCTAAGCCGGAGGCGATCGCGAATGAAGGAGAAGGTTTTGAGCCATTGTTCACGGGCTTGGATCTGCGCGGGTGGAAGGTGCCAGCGGGCGACAACGGCCACTGGAAAGTGGTCAATCAGGTCATCGATTACGATGCGGAAAGCGAATCCACCGAAGCCGACAAGAGCCTGTGGAGTGAGCGCGAGTTTGGCGACTTCCAACTGATCTGCGATTGGCGGATCAAAGCTACCCCCTATCTGAATCCACGCGTTTACAACGTGTTGCCAGATGGCAGTGAAGAACTCGGGCAAGATGGCAAGCCGAAGCCTTATCCACAGCCTGATTCGGATTCCGGCATTTACCTGCGTGGCGCGGGCAAGTATCAAATCAATATCTGGAACTGGCCGGTGGGCTCGGGCGAGATGTATGGCGTGCGGCGTGATCCCAAGATGCCGCCGGAGGTGCGCGCTGGCGTGACGCCGATTGTGAAAGCGGATAAACCGGTGGGCGAGTGGAATCGTTTCGATATCACCGTGAAGGGCAACACGGTCACGGTGAAGCTGAATGGCCAGACGGTGTTGCCTGGGGTGAGCATCCCGGGCCTGCCAGAGCGCGGGCCGATCGCGTTGCAGCATCATGGTAGCAAAAAGAAGGGGAATGGCGAGTGGACGAGCCCTCCTTCGCTGGTGCAGTTCCGCAATGTGTTTGTGCGTGAGCTGAAGTGAGTGCGGTCTTCGCGCAATACCCATCCGTCATGCCTCTGAATCCTTCTCGACGTCAGTTCATCAAGCATCTCAGCACTGCGGCTCTGTGCGGGGCTGGGCTGCGTGCCCAAGACGCCTCGTTTCCACCGACGCGGGTGATCACTCGCGGTCCAGGCTTTCACTGGTTTGGTTACTACGACAAGCTGCAGTTTGATCCCAGCAATCGGTTTGTGCTCAGCAACAAAGTGAGCTTTGAGCACCGCTCGCCCACGGCAGAAGATGTGATCGAGGTGGGCATGGTGGATTTGGAAGAGGGCGACAAATGGATCCCGCTGGGCAAGTCGAACGCGTGGAATTGGCAGCAGGGCTGCATGTTGCAATGGATCCCCGGCACGGAGTCGAAGGTGATCTGGAATGACCGGGAGAAAGACCGATTCGTCAGTCACATCCTGGATGTGAAAACTGGGGAGAAACGCACCCTTCCCTGCTCGATCTATTCGCTGAGCCCGAATGGCAAAGAGGCGGTGTCTTGCGATTACTCGCGCGTGGCGGACTGTCGGCCAGGCTATGGGTATG
>JBIIUD010000654.1:0-2826 GCA_044340175.1 Verrucomicrobiaceae bacterium | reverse complement strand
AGGCCTCGACTTCCTCGCGCAAAACCACACGCGCCTACCCTTCGAAAAGCTCACCAGCCCCCCGCTGCCACTCGAACAACTCAACGCCGGCTTCGAACTCACCCGCACCCGCCAATGGCAGCGCGTGGCCATTCGACCCTGAAAACTGACATAATCATGGCGGGTAAAATCATTTTCAAAACTTTGATGCTGTCTGCTTCCCATGATTCTACCCTCAATGATTTTGTCATAACACCTCCCCGATCATGCTCTCCCTCCCTTCCTACCTCGCCGGAAAAGCCGTCACCACCGACGAGTGGATTGATGTCTTCAATCCTTTCAACAACCAACTCGTCGGACGCGTGTCAGCCATCGGACGCGATCACTTGGAATCTGCCATTCAGACACATCTCCAGCCCAACGAACCCCTCACCCGCTACGAGCGCAGCCGCCTACTAAACAAAACCCGTGACCTGCTCGATGCCCGCCGGGAGGAATTCGCCCAGCTCATCACTGCTGAAGCGGGGCTATGCCTCAAAGAGACGCGTTATGAAGTTGGACGTGCTTGCGATGTGTTCGCTTTCGCGGCGATGGAAGCTCTGCGTGATGACGGTCAGACTTTCTCCTGCGATATCTCGCCCACCGGCAAAGCGCGCAAGATTTTCACGTTGCGCGAACCGTTGTCACTCATCGCAGCCATCACGCCGTTCAATCACCCGCTGAATCAGGTTGCGCACAAGCTGGCACCGGCCATCGCGGCGGGTGCGCCGGTGATTTTGAAGCCCTCGGAAAAGACACCGCTCACGGCGGTGCGACTCGTTGAACTGCTCTATGAAGCCGGTCTCCCGGGTCACCTGCTAAGCTGCATTCATGGCACGCTTGATGAAATCACGCGGCCGATGATTCGTGATGAACGCGTGGACCTCGTTACTTTCACTGGCAGCGCCAAGGTGGGCAAAGAAATCGCCGCCACCGCAGGTTACAAAAAGACCTGCCTCGAACTCGGTGGTCACTCGCCGCTCATCGTGCTCGACGATGCTGACCTAGATCTCGCCGCCAAACTGGCCTGTGAGGGCTGCTTCCGCAACAGCGGTCAGCGCTGCACGGCAGTGCGTCGTCTTTTGATTCATCAGAGCGTGCTTGCCGAGTTCACGCAGCGCTTCTTGGAACTTGCCAAAACCTATGTTTGCGGAGATCCGGCCGACGAGGTGACCGTGGTAGGCACCGTCATTGATGAGGCTGCGGCGCTGGGTTTGGAAGCTGCCATGCAAGATGCCATCACACGCGGTGCGAGGCTCCTCCACGGCGGAAGTCGTCAGGGCGCGCTGCTAGAACCCACCATCCTCGCCGATGTGCCGCGCGACTCCACGCTCGGCATGTCCGAGTGTTTCGGCCCCATCGCGCCGATCTTTGTTGTGCGTGATCTCGACGACGCAATAGCCTACGCCAATGCCACCCCTTATGGTCTCAGCAGCGGCATCGTCACGCGTAGCATGGAGTCCGCCATCAAGGCGGTGAAGGGCATCAAAGCTGGCACGGTGAACGTCAATGAAATCCCTGGCTACCGTCTCGAACTCAGTCCTTTTGGTGGCGTCAAAGACAGCGGCCTTGGGATCAAGGAAGGTGTGGTCGAAGCCATCAAATTCATGACCACGGTGAAGACATTCTCATTGCCCTGGTGAGGCGCTTTTTTCGATGCCTTGGAGAGCGCTGAGCGTGGCGATCTCTGCGAGGATTTTTTGGATGTGGAACTCGTTTTGGACGAACGTCTTCTGCAGGTCGTTGAGGGTGTTCTGACCGTAGGCTGCGGTGGGTTGTTTGACGGTGTGGTGAAAGAGTTGGCGGAGGAAGGTGCGATGTCCGTCAGCTGTTTTGACGACGTGATTGACGATGTCCCGTGGACCGGTGAGTTGGATTTTTTTGTCCTCGTCGAGGGGGAGTTCGGAGACTGGGTTAACGGGTTTGTTCTCGTCTTGGGTGCGCCAGCGGCCGATGGCGTCGAAGTTTTCCAGGGAAAATCCAAGGGGGTTGATGAGGGAGTGGCAGGACATGCAATTGCCATTCCGGGTGAGTTCCGTGACTTTCTCCCGCATGGTGAGTCCGGGTTTGAAATGGCTCTCCTCGAAGGCGACGGCCATTGGCGGTGACTTGAGGGATAGTCCCACAATATTGCGGGTGAGGAAGACGCCGCGATGAATCGGGGAAGTGGTGCGCGAGTAAGCAAAGGAGGCGAGCAGGTAGGGATGGGTGACGATGCCCGCGCGCTGTTTGGGGTCGAAGCTAACGCGCTGGAATTCAGGCTCTTTGACCTCCTTCCCATACATTTTGGCAAGGCGTGGATTGAGATAAAGGTAGTCGGCCTGGAGAAGTTGGCGGTAGTCGGACTTTTCACTCCAGACCGTGTCTTCGATGAAGAGTCGCAAGGAGGTGCGCAGGTCGGCTAGCGCGTTTTGATCAAAATCAGGGAAGGCCTTGGGGTCCTTGCTGGCGTTTTCGGCATGTTCGAGTTCCAGCCAGTGGTGGAAGAACCCGTCCACTTTGGCCCGGGAACGAGGATCTGTGACCAGTCGCAGGGCAGCACGCAGGACATCGGCTTTTTCGTGCAGGCGATTTTCCCGAGCCGCTTGGAGGAGCCGTTTGTCTGGAATCGAGTCCCAAAGGTAGAGGGCAAGCCTTGCCGCCACCGTGTAGTCGTCCTGGCGTTCGGCGTCGAGAAGACCTGGGTAAAGGAAGTGGGGGGATTTGAGGGCAAACAGGACCGAACGTTTGACGGCGAGTTCTGGGGTTTTAGCGGACTTGAACTGTGCGGCGATGAATTTTTTTTGATCGTCATTCAAGGGGCGACGA
>JBIIUD010000653.1:0-2834 GCA_044340175.1 Verrucomicrobiaceae bacterium | reverse complement strand
CATCGCAGGGACGGTGGGCATCGCGGGGTCGTTCGACGGTTCCGGTCAAAACGCGGAATTCAATCTGCCGAGGGCGGTGGCGATTGGACCGGGCGGCGCGCTGTATGTGGCGGACAGTGGGAACCATGTGATTCGTAAGATCACGTTTGTGGGCGGGGTTGCGACGGTGACGACGCTGGCGGGACAGGCGGGGCTGCCAGGCAGCAAGAATGGCACCGGAGCCGGCACAGCTGCCGCACCACAGTTTCGGAATCCGCAGGGGCTGGCGGTGGATGGCGCGGGCAATGTGTTCGTAGCGGACACGGGGAACAATGCCATCCGGAGGATCACGCCTGCGGGAGTGACAACGGTGTTTGCGGGTTCGGTGACGGTTTCAGGATCGGTGGACGGAACAGGTGGTGTGGCGCGCTTTTCTCAACCGGTCGGGATAGCGATCAATGCGGCGGGAGTGCTGCATGTGGGGGACACTGGCAGCGCGGCACTGAGGATGATCACGACGGGGGGAACGGTGACAACCCCCGCAGGACTGCTTGGGGCGGCGGGATCGGTGAATGGTGTGGGAGCGGCGGCTCGATTCAGTGGGCCGCGTGGGGTGGCAGTGGATGGTGCCGGAAATTTATTCATCGCTGACGGTGGCAATCAGACGGTGAGACGGGCCTTTGTCCCAGGACGACTCCCGATGATCACCCTTCAGCCGACAGGAGCGACGGTGGAGGCCGGGGGCAAAGCGGTGTTCCGAGTGCGGGCCACAGGGCCTGGCCCCATCTTTTATCAATGGCAGAAGAATGGAGTAGAGCTCCCGGAGGCGACGAGCAACACCCTGACGCTGCAGCCAGCGGCGGCATTGGATCAGGGTGCTTACCAAGTGATTGTCGAGAATCCCTGGGGACTGGTGGCGAGCGAGTCTGCCCCCTTGGTCGTCACGGGACAAGTGAGCTGGCTTTGGGCGGCGCGTCTGGGCGGCGCGGATGAGGATGCAGCGCTAGACTTGCTGGTGCAACCTGCGGCGGGCAGCACGGGGGAGAGTCTGCTGGTGGCGGGACGCAACAAGGGGCATGCGCTGTCGCGACATTCGGTGACGCGAGGCGTGACGCTTTCTTCGGCGGTGCTGGACAAGAAAGGGGACGGGCTGAATGCGGTGGCGCGGGATGCCTCTGGGAATGTTTATGCCGGAGGAGACACCGTGCTGGTGAACAATGGCAAGCCGGGGCTGCTGGTGAAGCGATCGTCGGCGGGAGCGACGCTGTGGAGACGTGAACTGGCGACGGAGCGCGGGGGGCGTTTTTCCCCTGGGAGCAACGCGGATGTTCAGGGAGTGGCGGTCGATGCTTCAGGGGATGTCGTCTCTGCCGGCTATTTCCAAGGGTCTGGTAAATTTGGAACGGTCACTCTAGGGCGCGCGGCCTCGACGGTGAACCATGGGTTTGTGGCGAAACACGCGGCGAATGGGGATCTGATGTGGGCGCGGGATATTTTCAGCCTGCACGCTCCGGATCAGGGCAAGTTAGAAGGAGAAAGTTTGGTGTGGGCGGTGGTGGTGGGGACGGGAGGCGAGGTTTATGCGGCGGGCATGGCGGGTCCGAATGCGCGCTTCCAAAAGGCGGCGGCAGCGGCGGAGGAAACGGATTTTGAGGCGTTTGCCAATACCCGTGCTAGCACGCCGTTTGTGGCATGTTATGACGAAGACGGTACCTTGGCATGGGTCAGGATGGCTCCGTATGAGGGGCATTATTTCGGCCTGAGGTTGGGACTGGGCAGTGAAGTGTGGGTGACTGGATTTGATGGCGACCGCGTGGATGCGGCGCAGCAGACGGCGGTTTTGGAGGCCTTGAACACGGCTGATGGAACCGTTGTGAGGGAACGGCGAGTGCCAGGAGGCAAAGGGGCGTCGGTGGATGTGAGTGCGACGCAGGGATTGGCCTGGTTGGTGTTGGACCCGGCGGGGAGACTGGACTACGGCGGCAGGCGGCTGGGGGTTCCGGGCTATCGGGTGATCAGTTTGGAAGAAGCGACGTTGGCCCCGCGTTGGGATCTGCCCGTGATGGGAGCGCTCAGTTTGGCACCGCTCGCTTTGAGTGAGCAGGCAGATGTGCGTTTTGGTGCTGGGGGGCTGCTGTATGCAGCGCTGACGTTTGAGATGCCCACGGATCCTTTGGCGCGAGTGGAGTTTGCGGGCCGGGCGTCGTTTCCGCTCAAAGGGAGACGGGCAGACGGGTTTTTGGCAGCGATCGGTGAGCGACCGAGGGTCAGCGTGCCGCCGGTTCATGAGCTGGCGGCGCTGGGTGGTGCGGTGAACTTGCAGGTGGAAACGGCGGGCTTTTTGCAGCCGCGTTTGCAATGGCTGAAAAACGGGCAGGTGGTGCCTGGGCAGACGGGGCGCAGAGTGAACCTGCCTGCGGCGAAGCTGGCAGATGCCGGAGCGTGGTCGGTGCGGCTGACCAATGGGGTGGACACGATCACGAGCGCGGTGGCGCAACTGGGCGTGGTGGATGTGGCTGGGCCGGGCGTGGTGCCGGGAGCGGTTGGGAGGTCGGTGACGCTGAATGTGGCGGCGGCAGGCAATGGTCTGGGGTTTCAATGGAGTCGCGTGGGTGGGGTGCTGCCTCTGGAACGGGCGAGTGGCGTCACCACGAAGGCGCTGACACTGCGGGGCCTGTTGCGTCCAGATGATGACGGCGAGTACGTTTGCCAAGTGACGGGTCCGGGTAGTACGATGTTGATGACCGATCCGAGAGTGCTGAGCGTGAAAATTCCGCCTGTGCTGAATCCGCTGATCTTGCCGGATGGCATCGTGAGTCAGTCGCGGGCGGACCTGATTTCGGCGGAGAATGTTC
>JBIIUD010000652.1:0-2840 GCA_044340175.1 Verrucomicrobiaceae bacterium | reverse complement strand
GAGTATGACCGTGATGACGGAGTGGAAAGAGTCGTCGAGTTGAATGATGGGTTTTTCGGCGAGCGCGGGAAAGGTAGGGATAGCGTCAACGCGGATTTTGACATCCTCGAGGACGCGGCGTGGGTCTTCACCGTCTTCGACCTCGATGAAGACGCTGCCGCCGCTGCTACCGGCAGTGGAGTTGACGTGTTTGATGCCGCCGACCTGTTGGATGGCCTCCTCGATTTTGACGACGATGGTCTCCTCGGTCTCCTCGGGCGAGGAGGCCGGGTAGGGGACATTGATGGAGATGAAGCGGGAAGGGATGTCCTGGAAGACCTCAATGGGAACTTTGTCCATCCACAGAGTCCAAAGGCCCGCCACCATGACGGCCACCATGAGTAGATTGGCGGCGATACCGTTGCGAGCGAACCAGGCGATCATAAAGACAAAGGACTACCCGAGGGACTGACCTTCCATGGCCGTAGCAAGCCAGCGGCGGCTGGAAGCATGGATGAGGTCTTTCAGGATGAGAGTGAGGGGTAGGGCGAGGAACAGACCGAAGGGGCCCCAGAGCCAGCCCCAGAAAAGAGTGTTCAGAATGATGGCGAAGATGGAGAGACCGAAACTACGGCCGAGCAGGACGGGCTGAATGAGGCTGTCGCAGGCGAAATTGATGACGGCATAACCGATGGCGACGACGAGGGCGGTGGTGCCGCCCTGCGTGACCAATGCTTCCATCACGGCGGGTAAACCGGCTGAGGCAGAGCCGATGGCGGGTATGTAGTTCAGAATTAAGGCGAGCAAACCCCAAAGGATAGGGTATTGAAGCCCGGCGAAGACGCAAAGCAAGGCAGCGAGGATGCCCGTGATGAGACTCATCAGGGTCTTGACGCCGAGGTAGCGCTGAATGTTTGATGCGGTGGCGAGCAGAGGGCGCAGGTCGGGTCCGCCAGCACTGTGCATGTGGCCAATGCGGGTGCGAAAGCTAGGGGCCTCCATGAGAAGGAAAAACATCACGATGAGTGCGATCAGGGTGGAGCCGAGGCCCGTTGTGGCGGCGCCAACGGTGGAGCCTGCAAATTGGAGGAGGCGAGGAAAGACGTCCTGTTGGGAAGCCAGGTCCATGAAGGATCGGAAATTGAATTCAGCGACGGTTTGGGAGGCACCTTTAAGGCCATGGTTCTCAAGATAAGAGGCGCTGGATTTGATCCAGGTTTCGAGGCCAATGAGATGCGTGGGCAGGTCCTTTTGCAGTTCGCTGCCAAGGTGAATCGTCAAGAGCACGAAGCCGACGACGGCGGAGACAATGGCGGCGAAGGTGAGGGGCAAGGCCAAAGCCAAGGGCATGCGGCGGTTCAGCCAACGCAAGACGGGGTAACTGAGTACGGCCAGGAAGAAAGCGACGGCGATCGGAATAAGTAAACCTGAAGCGGCATGGAGTGCGGCGACGAGGATCGTGATGGCTGCGATCTCCAAAAGAACGCGGATGTGATTTTGCGCTCTGGTGGGCGTGGCAACAGGGGGCGGAGTTTCTTCGATTTCGGCTGTGGACGCTAGTTCGTAAGGTGGCAGGACCTGAAGATTGGGCGGGGTGTCTTCCCTATCATAGCGGGGAGCCAGAAAAGGTGGCTCAGAGCCTGGTATGCGGGGTTGGGGTGACATTGACAGAGTGCTGGGCCGAATGAACGGCACAAAAAGTGACTTTCAAGTGGCAAACACTTTAGTTTGCTGGACTTAGCAGGGATGGGGAAGAGGCGAGTCCCGTAGCGTCGGCGGCTGACCTTTGTCACCTCCGACCGAAGCAAGGGCTCTGGCAGAGAAGACGGGACAGGCTTGAGGGTTCGGTTATGGGGCGCCGCCGAGGGCTTTGTGGGTGGCGATCCAAGCGGAGGCGACGCGGGTGCGGGAGATGACGATTTCGTTTTGGGCGGCGAGGGCGACGCGTTGGGCGTCGAGCACGGCGAGGAAGTCGGTGATGCCGTCTTGATAGCGCTGGCGGGCGAGGCCTTCGGCTTCTTTGGCGGCGGTGGCGGCGGCTTCGAGGTGGCGGAGACGAATGCGTTCGCGGTCGTAGGCGGTGAGGGCGTTTTCGGCTTCTTCGAGGGCGAGCAGGACGGTTTGTTCGTAGCGGGAGAGGGCGGCGTCGGCGCGGTGACCGGCGGCGGCAAGTTGAGCGCGCACACGGCCGAGGTTGAGGGCAGGCCAGGACAGGCGGGGGCCGAAACTGAAGCTGTCGGCGTCGCCAACGGTGAGGCTGGAAAGGGTTTGGCCTTCGATGCCGATGCTGCCGTTGAAGGTAACGCGAGGGAAGAGATCGGCGGTGGCGATGCCGACGCGGGCGGTCTCGGCTTCGAGGGCGGATTCGGCGGCGCGGATGTCGGGGCGACGGCGCAGGAGTTCGGCGGGGGAGGTGATGCGCAGGCTGCCGGGAGCGCGCGGTTGGGGTTTGGCGGCGGCGAGTTGGGGGCGCAGGGCAGAGGGATTTTGGCCACTCAAGACGGCAAGACGGTGAAGGGTGCGGGCGATGGCTTCCTCGTGGACGGGGATTTGAGCGAGGGTAGCGTTCCACTGGGCGGTGGCGCGGGCGACGTCGAGGGCGTTGCCACGCCCGCCTTTGAGGGAGGCTTCGGCTATGCGAAGGGAGCCGGCTTGGTTCTCGGCGTTTTCACGGGCGACGGCGAGTTGGGCCTGGGCACCGCGGAGTTCGAGGTAGGTGAGGGCGGTCTCGGCGGTGATGGTGAGAAGGAGGGCGTCGAGATCGGCCTGGAAGACCTCGGAGGTGGCGCGGGCGGCTTTTACGGAACTGCGGACGCGGCCGAAGAAATCGAGCTCCCAAGTGGCGTCGAGCCCGGCGCGGA
>JBIIUD010000651.1:0-2843 GCA_044340175.1 Verrucomicrobiaceae bacterium | reverse complement strand
GAAACGCCGTCCGCATCCGCGCCACCTCGGGATCCTTTGGCTCCGGCCCACGAAAGCTCCACCGCAGCCCAGGGCGCGGGTTGTTCATCACCTCCAGCACCAGCGCTGCTGCCATCACTACGGCATTCCACAGCAGCAGACCCACCAGGGGCAACGCCAGCAGATTCAACTCCCGCTCGTTGCCCAAGCTCGTCATCAAAAAGCCCAGCCCCAATGCACCCGCGCAGCCCACCGCAAGCAAACTGCCCGGCAGCCGAGGCAAGCGTAGCATTTCCATCAATGCACCGAAGCCACTGCTCCCGGAACTGACCGCCACATCATCCAATCGCTGCGCACGCCGCACCAAAAACGCTTCCACCTCCCGCCCGCATGCCTGAGGATCTACTGCTTGGGAATCCAAAGCCGCTTTGCTCGCCAGCGTTGCGTCCACCGCCGCCGCTTCCGTCAGGAACCGCGCTTTATCATCTGTCCCCTCCACCGCACGCCAAAAACAGCATCTTTCCCAATCATGGAGTGTCATGACAGCAGACCTCCTCCCTCTGTGCGCACCTCATCCATGCTTGAAACGCAGGTCCTTGATCCCCACATGCCCTAGCTTTTCCCGGAGCCGCGCCAGGATCCGCGGCTTTTCCATGGTCAGCGCATGATGCACCGCTGGCTGCAGCAGCCGCACCAACAGCACTCCACGCACCACTGAGTCCGGTTTGGTTTGCTGAAACAGATACTCACCCACGATCTCACGCCAAACTTCCAGCACCTCTTCAAGCTGAGCCCGCTCGGCCAGACCCGCTTGTTTCAAGATGCCTGCGATCAAATCCCCCGCATTGCGCGCGGGCAGATTGACCAACGGCGGCTCCGGCGCACCACGCCACGCCGAAATCAGCGCGTGGCGCGCCCATTGCTGGCGAGTGGGTTTGGCTGCGGACATACAAGAGTGATCTCAGACAGAAGATGCACCCGCCCGGAAAACTGCGCCACCAGAATTCCTGGCTCACTCAAGCCAGGAACGTTATCGTCAAGAACCGACGATTACTCGCCGTCGGAGCCGATGGCTTCCACCGGACACCCGGCCAAAGCTTCGTCGCAAAGCGCGCGCTCGTCATCGGTTTCCGGCTGCTTGAACACGTAGGAATGCCCGCCGTCATCATCACGAGTGAAGTTGGCCGGAGCAGTCTCACGGCAGAGGTCACAGTCGATGCACTGATCATCCACGTAATAGGTTCCGTTGACGTTCTGAGAGTACTTGTTGGAAGCGTCTGCCATGATGAATCTGAGGTTTGTATTTCTTGGGGGAGCAAGAATAGTGCCCAGTGTTACGGTTGCAATGGGAAATTGAACCGCTTAGTTCACCCCCACCCCCCTTTTTCCTCCTTTAACCCTCCCCACAGCCCCCTCCATCATGACCCCAACCCCCTTTCCTACCGCCACCGAACCCACTTCCACCGCCTTGCTCGCCCAGGAGGGCTGGTTTGTACAGCACCTTTTTTACCACGTCGATCACGGCTACTGGGCCGCTCTTACCCCCGAAGAAAAACGCCAGCGCCTGACCCGTTTCAGTCAAACGCTGCAAACCATCCGCTCCCACGACAAGACACAACTGCTCACGATGAGCATGATCTCACCCAAAGCGGACCTGGGTTTTGTGCTCGTCACGGCAGATCTCCATGACTCGAATCGCTTTGAAAAGCAGCTGGCCCTCTGCCTTGGCCCCGACCTGCTGACCCCCACCTACAGCTACCTGTCCATGACGGAATGGACAGAATACTCCGAAAAAGAAGAGGATGCCGCCGCCCGCATCGCCCGCACTGAGAACCTGGAAATCGGGACCGAAGCCCACACGGCCCGGCTCGACGAATGGCGCACGCACATGAAGAAGTACTACAACGATCGCCTCTACCCCAACCTCGCCGATTGGCCGATCGTTTGCTTTTACCCCATGAACAAGCACCGCAATGTCGGTGCCAATTGGTGGATGCTCGAGTTTGAAAAACGCCGTGAACTGATGAGCAGCCACGCCCGCACCGGCCGCAAATACGCCGGGAAAGTCCGCCAACTCGTCACCGGCTCCACCGGACTCGACACCCACGAGTGGAGCGTCACCCTGTTTGCTCACGACCTTTTCCAAATCAAAAGCATCATCTATGAAATGCGTTTTGACGAGGTCTCGGCGGTTTATGCCGATTTTGGCGATTTCTACATCGGCCTGCAAATGAGCGTTCCGGCTCTCCTGGAGCGGCTTCAACTCACCTGAATCTTTTTCCCCCGTCCCTTGGATTGCCCTCCCGCCGCTCTTGCGCGGGCGGGTAAGTCGGGCCACACTCCGCCTCTCTCCAGCCCATGTTCGAAGCGCTTTACCTTTATCTCTACCACCTCACCCCAGACGGTGGCATTCCCATGAAAGGAACGGGCATTGTGCTCGGACTGGCCCTCCTGGGTTCCCACCTTTACGCTTATCTGAAACCGGAAACCGCCAAGGCTTTCCTTCGCGACTTCCCTCGCAATTACGCCTGGGGCGTCATTCTGCTCACCATCGGCTTCATCTGGAGCATGATGATCATTCAGCACATGGACATGGGCGAGTTCTTCCATCTTCGCCGCTGGTTCCTCCTCATTGTCCCCACAGGCTTTGTGGGCGTTCTTGTCTATGTCCGCGAATTCTTATCGGTGCGCGCCCTCGGCTCCCTCATGCTGCTAGCCGCCGGACCCGTCCTGTGCGCCGCCTTCTTGCAGCCGCAAACCAGCCGGCTGCTGCTGCCGATTCTAGCCTACGCTTGGATCATCGCTGGCATGTTCTTTGTCGGCATGCCTTTCCTCATGCGGGACGCCATCGACTGGGTGACCGG
>JBIIUD010000650.1:0-2848 GCA_044340175.1 Verrucomicrobiaceae bacterium | reverse complement strand
CACAACGTCATCACCAACCCCGAGCATGAGACGCTGGTGAAGCGATTGCATGGGATGCTGGAGACGGAGTTTGGGCCGCAGGTGAAGGCTTCAGCGGGCAAAGCGAAAGGCAATTGATCCATCTTAGGGTGGGATTTATTCCTTCATCAGCTCGTCGATCTTAGGCTGCATGGCCTTCGCCCAGGCCTGATAGCCCTCGGCGTTGAGGTGGATGGGGTAGGGTTTTTCGTCCTGGAAGAGCCGTTTTGAGAGGGTGCCGTCAGACTCGAGAAAGTGGGGGCTGAGGTCGAGCCAGAAGACTTTTTGGTTATCGGCGAGCTTCTCGATCTGCCGGTTCACCTCATCGTTGCGCTGGCGTTTGATGGCTTCGCCCCGGGGGAAAATGGCGAGTAGGAGGACTTTGGAGCCGGGGGCCTTGGCGGCGAGTGTGTCGAGGATCGCGCGAACGCCTTGCGCGGTGTCGTCGGCGGTCTCGGTGCCGAAGCGATGACCGGTGTTGTTGGTGCCAATCATGAGGATGAAGAGCTTGGGCTGGTAGCCGTCGAGCGTTCCCGGG
This sequence comes from Verrucomicrobiaceae bacterium, assembly GCA_044340175.1. GTDB lineage: Bacteria > Verrucomicrobiota > Verrucomicrobiia > Verrucomicrobiales > Verrucomicrobiaceae > JAGRPD01. Next base: position 2,292 of record JBIIUD010000650.1, on the reverse strand, counting down.
AAGCCGAGCCGCCACAGCACGTTCTCCGTTTTATCCGCAGCGATGCCAAGGTTCAGGGTCCGGTAGGCGGGAAACTGTTTCGCCCAAATCTCGGCCGGTGCGCCGCTCTGCCAGCCTGCGGTGATCGAGTCGCCGATCAGGACGAGATCCCACTTGCCCGGTTTGGCCGCCGCCGCCTGCCGCTCGACGATCTTCATCCATCCCGGATTCTCCGTTCGCGGCGTCGGGGTGGTGGAGAGCCGCTTCCCTGGAGGCAACGCGGGTGGACCTGACTGGGTTGGCTTGGAGACAGCAGAGGGTTTGGTCGGGGGCGCAGGGCTTGCGGCGGCCAAGGCAAAATCATCCGTTCGGAAGGGCGAGGCGGGCAGTCCGGCTTGGTTGTAGAGATTGCACGTCGGATTGTCCGCCCACGCGTAGCGCACGGCCATGGGCGCTGGCACTTGGTCAGACGAGACAAGCACGGTGTCGCCGTCGATCTTCGCATCGGCCCAGACCCATTGCTTGTCGGCACCGCAGATGGCAAAGCCTTCGAGCTGGCTGTGCGGACGATTGCGCACGAGCGGCGCAGTTTTGCCGGCCTTGCGCATCACGTCGTAGGTCGCGGGCACTTCTTTGGCGACAAGTCCGCCTCCGAGGTGATCAAAGCTCAGTTGGATGGCGCTGCCCTCGATTTTCATCGACGCATAGGACGGACCCGAAGGCACGACCTCACGGCCATACGTTTTGGCGAGAGCGATCTGGGCGAGGCGTTCGCCAGCGATCTGTTTGCTCTGCGGATGGATGTCCTCGGATTCACCGGTGTCGATGAGCACGGCCATGCCGGTGTTGGGCACGGAGAGCGTCTTTGCCTGCGCCTCGCGGAGTTCCGCCCACACACTCTCGCCGGGCTGGTCCGTCTTCGCGCGGTAGTTGGCGAGCTGGCAGAAGTAGAAGGGGAAATCGCCCTGCTGCCAGTGCTGCCGCCAGTCTTGGATCAGTAGCGGAAACGAGGTGCGATAGAGGCTGGCGTTGCCGGTGTTTGACTCGCCCTGATACCAGAGCACGCCGCGAATGGCATAGGGCAGAATGGGATGCACCATGCCGTTAAACAGCCTGCCCGGAAGAACGTGTTGGCCGGTGAGCGGTGGGACCGCTTTCTTCGCTGCGGCATCGAGCGGCGGCAGCGCATACTCGGCCTTTGCCATCCAGCCGCCGAGTATCTTCGTGGTGCCCACGCTGGGGAACCAACTGAACCCCGGTGGCTCGGCCGGAGCAAAGAGGCGCACGGCGAGCTGGTTCACGCCTTCCTGCAAAAGCACGGGCGGAATCAGGTAATGACGCACGCTGATGAGGCCGGTGAAGTTGTCCACGCTACGCTCGCCGATGAGCGTGCCGTTCCAATAGACCTGATCAAACTGCGCCGTGGGGCCGAACTGCAACACCTGCGCCGCGCCGGTCTGCCGTGCGCTCAAGGAGACCTCCTTGCGAAACCAAAATGCGCCGAACTTCGGCAAGGCAGGATCGGACACCGGCCCACTGTCCTTCACCGACACCCAACCGTTGTCTTTTGAAACCGGCCCGCTGAGGAACAGCGACACATCGCTGGTTGCGCGATCCTCGCGTTTGTTTTTCTTCAACCACTCGCGAAAGGCGCTTTTGTTGCGCTCGCTCATCGCATTCATGTTCTTCGCGCCTGCCGCGAGTTCCGGAACGCTGGCGAGCGAGGCCGGACTGATCCACGGCTCCACCTTCGAGCCGCCCCAGCACACTTTGATGAGTCCAACGGGTGTCTTCAGCTCACGCTGGATGCTTTTGGCGAAGTAGTAGCCCGCTGCGATGAAATCCTCCGTGGTGCCCGGTCGTGCCACCGTCCAGTAGCCCTGCACATCATCCACCGGGGTCCTCGCGGCGGGATTCTTCAGCACATGAAACTGCCGCAACGTCGGATTCGCCGAGGCCTCGATCTCAGCCGCCGCGCCCGTGATCGCCTTCAGATCGAACTCGATGTTCGACTGCCCGCCACCCGCCCACACCTCGCCCACGATCACATCGGCGATCTTCACGCTGCGGTTCCGGGTCAGCGACTTCACGATCATCTCGCGTGAGTCCGCGCTGGCTTCGAGGGCATCGAGCTTCACCGTCCACTTGCCCTCCGCGTTCGCCGTCGTGCTCTTTGTTTGACCGGCGAACTCCACCACGATCTGTTCCCCGGCCTCCGCCCAGCCCCAGACCGGCACCGCCTTGGCGCATTGCAGCAGCATGTGATCGGAGAAGATCGAGGGGAGCTTCAGATCGGCGGCGTGTGCGAAGGGC
>JBIIUD010000649.1:0-2852 GCA_044340175.1 Verrucomicrobiaceae bacterium | reverse complement strand
CGCGCTGAAACCTCCCCCAAAATCAGCCGTAGCCAGGACTGGACCGAGGTCGAAGTCACCTTCAGCTCCAAAGACCGGCCCAAAGCCAGCATCAATCTCCTCCACGTCGGCAAAGGCGACACCTACTTTGACGATGTCCGCCTCGTCGAACTCATCCCCGAAATCGAGGACGACGCCGCCAACCTCGTTGGCGATGCCAAACGCGGTGACGCTCTGTTCTGGACTCACCCCGTCGCCGCTTGCAAAAACTGCCATATTCTCAAGGGCCAAGGCAGCGCCGTCGGCCCCGCTCTGGATGGCATCGCCTCCCGCAAAGACGCCGCCTACCTCCTCGAGTCCCTCGTCAACCCCAACGCCAAACTCGCCGAAGGCTATACCGCGACCCCGATCTCCCCGATGCCTCCGATGAATCTCATCCTGAAGCCGCAAGAGTTGGCCGACGTCCTCGCCTTCATAAAAACGCTGAAATAGTGCCGCAGACACTCCTGTCTGCTTCCCCCTTGCGGTAAAGAAGCGCCTCCTATCCGCTCCACCCAAGGCGCGGCCCTTGCTCTGGACCAGCCCGGCTCATCCATTCGTATTTTACTAACAATTCAATACTTTCTTACTTAAATGCTAATTTAGACGCACACATGTTCCAGCTCCCGTCGTTGTCTTTCCTGACCGGTCATTAAACCCTTACCCCTCTTCATCCATGAGCCCCTCACGCCTCATTCAACTCGTCGAGTCCAACTGGGAAACCATCGCAGGCCTCGCCATCAAGCGCGTCCACACCGACCCCGAAGTTCCTAACTACAAAGCCCTCACCGACATCGAGCTCCGCTCCCGCGCCTGTGATCTGCTCTCCCACCTCGGCCACTGGCTCGCCAAACGCGACCCCGAAATCCTGGCCCGCCGCTACGAAGACCTCGGCCGCCAGCGCTTCGACGAAGGCATGCCCCTGCACGAGGTCATTTACAAACTCCAACTCCTCAAACGCGTCGTCTATGAACACGCCCGCGATCAGCACCTTGAGGTCACGGCCATCGAACTTTACGCCGAACAAGAGTTCCTGGGCCTCATCGACGAATTCTTTGACCGCATCATCTTCCGCGTTTGCAAAGGCTACAGCGAGCAGGAAATGAAGCACCCTTCCTCCTCCCTCAGTGACCGCACCCCCAAGCATCGGTCCCCCGTCTTGCACTGAGCATCACATCCGGCTCTGGATCGGTTCAGCCCGGATTTCGACACCCAAGGTGCTCGGCACTTCCCCCCGTAAATCCCCACCGATCGACCTTTTCAGCGCCGGAATCCGCCTTTTTGCTGCTTTCTAAAAATTCTGAAAAACATAATTTACAAAATAACCATTTCATTTATACTGCTTATAATTACAATAGGCAGTGATGTACACCCAGTTTTCTCCTTTTCAACTCCCGCGCCTCTTCCGCCTCGCGTGGGTGACCTTGGTGACTCTTCTCCTCTTTGGCGGCACCACAGGTTGGTCCCACAACCTCGACATGCAGATCAATTACTTGGTCTTTGACAAAGAAACGATGGCCATGGTCCAGACGCGTTCGGCGGCGCGTCAACCGCTCATGCAAGCGGGCGACACGGTTGGTGTCATTCTCAAAGCCACACCCCACCGGGGCACCAAGACGGGTGCGGGTGGTTACTCCACCTTTTTTGTGCCTGTCGGCAGCCAGATTGTCGGGGCTGAATACGGCGTCGTACTCGACAATGGCAACTTTCAGTCCTTGCCCATGAAGGGCCAGTCCATCCTTGTGCATGGCCAAGGCCCGATCGATGTGCAGGCTCCCGTTGCTCTGGCAGGTTACTCACTGGGACCAAACGTCCTCGGCGTCACATCGCTCAGTGTGGACCTCAAATGTATCCCCTGGGGTACGCTGGCAGGTCTTTACGGCGACACCGGGATCTTTTACTCCACAGATCCCGCCACAGCTTGGCAGAGCTGGGTGAACAGCGGTGGCATCGACAAAAACCCCGCTACCAGCGACAACATCATCCGCAACAACAAGGGTGACAACATCGTGCCAACCACCCTTTGGGACGCTTATCAGATGTTTGGCTTCGGCATTAAAAGCCCGACAAGCCCCATCATCGATCCCGACGGTCGCGGCAACACCCCTTGGGGCACCGGCACACCCGTCGCTGGACCCCAAAGTGGTTATGCCTGGGGTTTCAACAAGGCCTACTGGGACGCCAACCCAACGAATCCAAATCGGATGCGCAACTCCCTTCAAGTTGGCCCCTGGCAACGCATCCGCTACAGCGGCAGTGAAATCGCCAAAGACACTCCTGGGCGGCGTGGCACGGCAATGGATCTGGTCGGCGTGAATGGCAGCGACTATGGCGTCACGGTCTCTCCCTCCAGCCCACTGCCGCCGACAACAAGTTGGACTGACTCCACCAGTCCCAAGGCCCTGCGTCTGAGCTGGGGGGGTCTGGAACTTTACCGTCCAGAATACTGCCGCGTCCGAGTTAGAATTCTCAGAAACCCAGGCGAATCCGGCGCACCCTTTGATCCCAATGGCTACCTCCAACTCTTCGGCGAAACCTTTGGCGGTGACGCCGGCGGTGAATACGGCAACAAAGACCACATCTGGCGCTATTACAATCCTTCCGTCGTAGGACTCAGCGCCTCTCCGATGATCGAAGTCATCGCCTCCCGCAGGATCGTTCTACCGAACGAGCTTTTTAGTTTTGACATTCGCGTCACCAACCTTGGCAACCTGCCCATGACGAATGCGATCCTCGAAAACCCCCTGCCTGCGACACTCACTTTTGTGAGCTCTTCACCCGCCCAGAATGCCGGCCCTAGCGCCCTGCGTTGGAACTTAGGAAACCTGGCCCCG
>JBIIUD010000648.1:0-2856 GCA_044340175.1 Verrucomicrobiaceae bacterium | reverse complement strand
CTATGGTTGAGCGCACTGCCCGCATGGAGGACAAAATGATCCCGGCTTCCCTCGACTACAGCAAGGTGACGGGGCTGAAAAAAGAAGCACAGATCAAGCTCGCTCAAATCCGGCCTGCTACTCTTGGTCAAGCCGCCCGAGTCCAAGGTGTCACCCCAGCGGACATCGCGCTTTTGGGTATCGTGCTGCGCAAAGGCTCGCCTTCCCTGCCGGTTGATCTGCCTGCTTGATGAGTGGCTCGGCAAGACGCGCCGCCTTCAGCACGTAGCGTCAGGATGAAATTCTTCTTCCCCATGGTCCTCGCCCTGTGTCCTGTTGTCGCGGTTTGGACCCTGGCACAAACGGCGGATTCCCCTGCCCCGACGGCGCTGAAAGCTGGCGTCGCGCAGGTGATCATCACACCGGAAACTCCCATGTGGATGGCGGGCTACGCTGGCAGGAAAAAACCCGCAGAAGGTAAAGTGCAGGATCTTTTTGCCAAAGCACTGGCGTTGGAGGATGCCGCCGGCAAACGATTCGTTTTTGTCACGACGGACCTGATTGGCATCTTGCCCAGCCTGCGAACCGCCATCGAAGAAAAAGCCGCCATCGCTCATCGACTCCCCCCCGAAGCAATCCTGCTCAACGCCTCCCATACTCATAGCGGACCGGAATACCGATCCCGGGCTGGCCGCGAACAAGAAGCCGAAACCTACACCGCCTTTCTGGAAGACCGATTGATGGAAGTCATCGGCGCGGCGCTCAAGGACCTGAAACCCGCAGACGTTTCCTGGAATCGTTCCCGCTGTGGCTTTGCTATGAACCGGCGATTGCCCAGTCCGAACGGCTACCAAAACAGCCCCAATCCCGATGGCCCGGTCGATCATGACGTCCCTGCCCTTCAAATCCTCTCGCCCGAAGGACAGCAGCGTGCGGTTCTTTTTGGTTATGCCTGCCACAACACCTGCCTGGGTGACTATGAGTACTGCGGCGACTACGCCGGCTTCGCGCAAGAATACCTGCAACAAAACCGCCCTGGGTTTGTGGCTCTGTTTTTGAACGGCTGTAGCGGCGATCAAAATCCTTATCCTCGTCGCAGCGATGTCGTTCCTGGTGTCACCGCCCTGGATCTGGCCAAAATGCATGGTCGTAGTCTGGCCAATGCGGTCGAAGTAGCGATGCAAGTGCCGAAGCGCCCCGTCACGGGCGAGATCCGCGCGGCCTATGAAAAAGTAGCGCTCGACTACGCGCCCGAGAAACAACGCCCCGCCCACCCCTAACCTATTCAAGTCGCCCGTTTTGGTGAAGCTTTGACCGTGGTCGCCCTTGGTAGCGAGACCACCGTGGACTACTCCTTGCGGCTGAAAAAAGAGCTGGGTTCCTCGGCGCCGGTTTGGGTGGCAGGCTATTCGAATGACTACACCGGTTACGTCCCGAGTCTGCGGGTGCTGAAAGAAGGTGGCTATGAAGCCCAGGCCGGTTGGGCAGAGGATGTGGAAGAACGCATCGTCACTAAAGTTCACGCGCTTTTTAAAGCTGTGAAGTAGCGGATAAAATGTACAACTTAAGCTTAAAAAGTCTAATTACGAATAGAGCTTGGTCGGGTCGCTAGGTGGAGTTTTATGGATGAAGGAAAAACTTATCTGCCCAATCTCACTCGAACCAACAGATCACTCAATGCCGCCCTTGTCATTTCCTCTGGCATCTAGCGGAGCGTTGAGGTTTCGCAGTGATGAAAGTGGTGCCGTGTGATGCAGCCTTTTGCGATCTCCTTCAGCTTCACATGTTCTGGCGTCGCCTGAACGATGAGCGGCGAGTAAAGCTGCTCCAGCACGTAGCCGTTCTTTTTCAGCAGCAGGCCGAAGAATTTTTTCACGTCATGGGAAACGATGTCCATCTCCAGTCCTTCAATCAGACGGCTGTCCTCCATCGTCTCGTCCCGCACTTCCAAGCCCAAGACTTTGTCCAAAGGCAGCACATGCGCTCCGCGCAGATCAAAGTCCGAATCCGGCGAAGGGAACCCATACAAATGCGCGCCACTGATCGTGGCAAACAGCAGCGGGTACGGTTGCGCTGCGGTGATGCGGTGGAGGAGGGGCGGGATGGTCATGGCTCCGCTAAATGATGGAGCAGCCATTCCAGATTGAAGCGGGCTTGCTCTTCAAAGTGATGGTGAAAGTATTCTGTTTTGTAAAGGCGAGTACGCTCCAGGAAGGATGCCATGATTTCTGAGCGTTTGGTGCGATAGAGACAGTCATCGACCATAGCATACTCTCGCCTGATCTGGCGTTCATACTCCTGGAAACGTGTTGGTGTTTGCCCGAGAATGCTCAAGTCGATGTCGGCGATCCACTCTTCGTCCGGCAAGCTGCCTTCATGCGTTTTGGTTGCCATCACAAGACGGCAGGTATCGTCAATGAGACCGGAATCCACGCCAGCTTCAAAAAGAACAAATCGGGCGAGTTGGGCGCTTTGTTCTTCGTTGTTGGATGCGCCGATATCGTAAACGGCATCGTGAAACCAGAGTGCAAGTTCCAGTGCGGGCGAGCAAGCGACTTCCTTTTCTGAAGGTATGCTGTCGAAAATTTGGAGACATTCTTCTAGATGCTGGAGTGTATGATAGCTACGATGTGAGTCATGATAAGAGCGGCAAAGCTTGCCATGCCAGGTAATACCGTCGTCATGCGCTCCAATGCGGTGCCAAAGAGCGAGCCAATTTTCCAAATCAGTTCTCATCTCGCAACCTCCTTTCTTGCCATCAAAAGCAACGCATTCGCCGCCTCATAATCCGGTCTCTCGGGCAGCTTCGTTTCCACCAGCGCCTGCTCGAAATCGCGATGCAAGTCCTGCCGCCAGGCATCGACTTTCTCCCAGCTC
>JBIIUD010000022.1:0-11518 GCA_044340175.1 Verrucomicrobiaceae bacterium | reverse complement strand
TCGGTGCTGGGGGTGTTTCCGGGAACGGGTCTGGGCGCGGGTTTTGTCTTCAACGGGGAACTGGTGCAGGGGGCGACGGTTTCAGCGATGGAACTGGGCATGATCTACCTGCCAGGTACGCACATTGGCAGCGCGGAGCATGGGGTGGTGCTGCTGGAAGATCTGACGAGTCGGCTGAGTCTGGCGGCGCAGGGCGGGGTGGCCTGCTATCGCGGTCAGGCGGAGGCGCTGAATAGGAAGACGGCAGGCAATCTGCGGGATCTGAAGAGCAAGGCGCTGGCGGGCTCTCTGCGGGCGGGGGATGAGGGGACGATGGTGATGTTCAGTAACTCGGTGCGTTACTTGGGGCTGGGGGTGGCGATGGTGGTGAATCTGATGGCACCGGACCGGATTGTGCTGGGGGGTGGCTTGGTGGAGGAGTTGCCGTCACTCTACGTGAATATGCTGAAGGAAGAGGTGGCCCGGTTTGCGTTGCCGAGTCTTGCCAAGCCCATCAAGTACGTGGTGGCCAAGCTCGGAGGCAATGCCGTGGCAGTGGGCTCGGTGGCGTGGCTGCGACACACCACGGAAGCGAAAAAACGGGAGGTTATTAAGGCATGAGTGATCTGGGTGCCGTGACAACCGCCGCCCCTTCGGAGAGCGCTGACGTAAGTCTTTCCCGAGAAGAGGCGGTCATTTATGTGGGGGCGACCTCGGTGTCGATGCTGATCGGCATGAGAGGAAAGGGGGGGACGTTCGAGTTGGTGGACTATTTGGACCGACCCTTAACAGTCGCCAGAGACATCTTCCGCACGGGTGCCATCACACGGGGGACCAAGGAGCAGGCCGCCCTGATTCTGAAGGATTTTCTCATCACCACTCGGGAGTATGACATCCCACCGCAGAGAGTGCGTTTGTTTAACACCAACATCCTCTCGGAAGCCCGCAACCACGAGATTTTCCTGAATCGTCTGCAAGTGACAACCGGCCTAACGCCGAGCCTCATTGATGACGGGGACATGACGCGGCTGATTTATCAGATTGCCCTGCGCCTGCTGAAAGTCCAACCGACCCTGCGCGGGGCGAAGACCTTTGTCACTCACATCGGCCCAGGGAACACGCGGGCGCTGTTTTTTGATCAGGGCAAACTGAGTGGCTACTCCAACTATCGGTTGGGCATCTTTCGGGCGAGGGAGGCGGTAGCGACGCCAGATGGCGATGGTGCGGATCATTTGACGCTGCATTTGGAGGAGCACATTCGGGGGGTGGTGGATCATTTAGCGCAGGATTTCTCCAATGAGACCATTGAGTGCCATGTGGCCATTGGCGCGGAAATCCAAAGCGCGGCGCCGCACATTGGGCACAACAAGCAAGGTGCCTATGTGGTGACAGAAGGGGAGTTGGAACGCTTCACCAAAAAGCTGGCTCGATTGAGTCCCGACGAGTTGGTGCGTGAAATGCACGTGCATTATTCGGGCGGGGAGGGCATGGTGGCGGCGTTGCAAACCAATCTGGCGCTGGCGCGGCGGTTTGGTGATGATCAGGTTTGGGTGCCGGGCGGTGACTTTCAGCGTGACCTGCTCATGGATCTCATGACGGGCAGTCCGCTGGTCAACACCTTCCAAGAGGAAGTGGTGCAAGCGGCGAAGGAGATCGGCGTGCGCTACAAGACCGACCGCAAACATGCGGACCATGTGGCGACGTTGGCTCAGCAACTGTTCCGGGAACTGCGGCATCTGCACGCGCTGGATGCGAAGTATGAACTGGTGCTGCGGGTGGCGGCGATCCTCCATGAAGTGGGCATGTTCATCAGTCCGCGTGAGCATCACAAGCACAGTCTCTACATCCTGCTGAACACAGAAATCTTTGGGTTGAGTGGCAGTGAACGAACGTTGGTGGCTTTGCTGGCGCGCTATCACCGCCGCTACAATCCTGATCCCAGCCATCCGCATTTTTCGGATCTGTCACGCGAGCAGCGCATGATCATTTTCAAATTGGCGGCGCTGCTGCGACTGGCGGACGCGCTTGATCGCAGCCATGCCCAACGCATCCGCACCATCCAACTGCGCCCGGAGGCCCGGCGATTGGTCATCGTCACTCCTGGCGTGGATGACACGACGGTGGAGCAACTGGCCATCAATTCAAAGTGCGATCTTTTCCGCGAGATTTACGGTTATGATATCATCCTCACGAAGCCCTAAACGCGCCGCTACGGTCGCAAAAACTCCTGTCGTCATTGGCGAGGAACATTTCATCAACCGGGAACTGGCTTGGCTAGCCTTCAATGAGCGGGTTCTGGAAGAAGCTGAGCGCAAGGAATTGCCCCTGCTGGAGCGCGCGAAATTTGTGGCGATCACAGCGGCGAATCTGGACGAGTTTTTCATGGTGCGCGTGGGGGCGCTGCAACTCTTGCGGGAGCAGCAGCGGCGCGTTCGAGATGCCAGCGGTTTAACGCCGACGCAGCAGTGGGACCAAATCATGGAGCGGGTGAAGACTTTTCTGGAGCGGACCTATCGGCTGCTGGATGAGGATCTTTTGCCCGCTCTCAAGAAGGCGGGGATTCGCCGGCTCGGGGTGGCTGAACTGACGCCCGGACAACGCACTCACCTGGAGAAAGTCTTTCTAGAGACTATTTATCCGGTGCTTTCGCCAGTGGCTTTTGACCTGGACCAGACTGAAGGAGTGACACTTCCGACCCTGCAAATCACCCTGCTCTGTGAGGTGGAGACAGACGCGGACGTGGCAGGGGGGCTGGAGGAAAAGCGATTGGTGCTGCTTACCCTTCCTGGTAAGCTTTCCCGGCAGATTCTGGTGCCCGATGTCGAGGGCGCCCGCCATGCCTACATCAATCTTGAGGATTTGGTGGGTCTGTTTTTGCACCACTTGTTTCCCGATGAACGCGTCACAGCCGTCGCCCGGTTTCGTGTGAGCCGGAATAGCGACATCGCGGTGGATGACGAAAGCGCTTTTGATTTGGCTAGCGAGATGGAGCAGGTGCTGGATGCTCGGTTGGTGAGTGCCGCGATCCGGCTAGAAATCGAACACGGTGCGCCTCGGGGTCTGATTGCCGCACTGAAAAAACTCTGCGGTTCCCGTGTGGCGCAGGTGTATGAGGTGCCGGGTGAACTGGACTTGAGAGCCTACTTTGGCATCGCTGAGCTATCTGGCTTTGATGAACTGAAGGTGGAGACCTGGCAGTCTTATGCGGCCTCCGAGTTGGAGCCTGGGGAGGACATCTTCACCGCGATCCGACGTGGCGACATCCTGCTGCATCATCCCTTTGAGAACTTCGAGCCAGTGCTGAATCTGGTCGAGGCAGCCGCTACCGATGCGGAGGTGGTGGCCGTGAAAATGATCCTTTATCGAACAGCCAAAAACAGCCGCATCATCTCCGCACTGATCCGGGCAGCGGAAGCGGGCAAGCATGTGACGGTGCTCGTCGAACTGAAGGCACGTTTTGATGAGGCGCGGAATTTGGAACGGGCGGAAGAACTGCAGCGGGCGGGAGCGCAAATCGTCTATGGAGTGCGTGGTTTGAAGACCCACGCCAAGATTTGTCTGGTCATGCGCCGGGAGCAGGGGCGCATGATGCGCTACATGCATTTTGGCACGGGGAACTACAACGAATCCACGGCCAAACTCTACACTGACATCAGCTACCTGACCTGCCGGGGCGACTACGGATCCGATGCGAGCGCGTTTTTCAATACGGTGACCGGGCGCTCGCGCTTCGTGCATTTTGAAAAGATCTCGATGGCGCCTTTTGGACTGCGGGAACGGCTTTTGAATCTGATCGAGAGTGAGTCTGAACGGGCTCGCCAAGGCGAGGAAGCGGAGATCCTGCTGAAGATGAACTCGCTGGAGGATCGACAAATGATCGAGGCTCTGTATGCGGCCTCACAGGCGGGTGTGAAGGTGCGTATCAATGTGCGTGGACTCTGCTGCCTGCGCCCTGGGATGAAGGGGGTGAGTGAGAACATCAAGGTGGTGAGCATCATCGATCGTTACCTGGAGCACGCCCGCCTTTACTGCTTTCGCCAGGGGGGACGCAGGCAGATTTTCATCTCGAGCGCTGATTTCATGAGCCGGAACCTGTCCAAACGGGTGGAACTGCTGGTGCCAGTGGAAGATGCCCGGGCGCGCAAGCGGCTGCTCAGTGTGTTGGAGACAACCTTTGCCGACACATCACGTGCCCGAGTGCTGATGCCTGACGGTTCCTACAAGCGTGTGGAACCGCCGCCGGGTACTAAGACGGTGCGCTCTCAGGAAGTCTTTGCGAAGGAAGCCGGCAAGCGGGCGCGCGCAAAAACGCAGGCTCCCGACGTGCTCGTGCCGCACGTGCCGAAAGAGGACTGAGCTCCGCTGATCACGCCACTCGCAGAAACGGCTGGGAGTGGACGTGTGGCCGAACTCGCTGTAGAATGAGGAATGCAACCAAGCTCCATTCGAAAGGGACTGACCTGTGGATTGATCGCCCTGGCAATGAATTGCCAAGCCGAGCTCGTGCTGGATGGCAATGTGGTGGAAGTCAAACCCAAGCCAGAGGACGAAACCATCACGGTGTCTTTTTCTTTTCGTAACAAGGGTGATAAACCCGTAACCATCCTGAATCTGGAGAGCGGCTGCAGTTGCCTTAGCTCATCTCTGGACGCTCGCACCTATGCTCCCGGAGCCAGCGGAACGGGGAAGGCGGAGTTTAAGGTGTCCACTTTTGTTGGTCGCCATGAAAAGTCGGTGACCGTGGCAACAGACGATCCCCAACAGCCGCAGTGGGAGATTCCCTTCATTCTGGATGTGCCCGCAGTGGTGGATATCGAGCCCAAGACCCTGCAATGGTGGCTGGGGGGAGATGCCTCCGAAAAAACCTGCGTGGTGAAGATTCTGACGGCCGACCCCATCAAAGTGACGCAAGTTACCAGCACTCGGGAGAACGTCAGCTTCAAGATGGAAACTGTTACCGAGGGTCGGGAATACCGCATCACCGTCAAACCCAACTCCACTGAGGAGGTGCTGATGGGGGCGTTGAAAATCGAAACGGACAGTCAAATACCCAAATACCAGCGTCAATTGGCCTTCTTCAGCGTGTTCAGAAAACCTGAGAACGCACCCGAGGAGACAAAACCATGAACAAGGCTCTGGTCCAGGCGCTAGTTCTGTTGCTGCTGAGCGCTGGGGCGGGTGTGGCAGTGCATTTCTTGCACCCCATGGCCCCGGCGTGGTACGCGGTTCAGGCGCCACCCGAAGATGATGAAGTGACTCCCGAACAGGTGCAGTCAAAATGGAACGGGCAAGTGCTGTGGCTGGATGCGCGGACGGAGGTTTTGTTCTCACTGGGGCACATCCCAGGGGCGCGCCTCCTCAATGAGCAGGGGTTTGATGCGCAACTGTTTGAATTGATCGAGACACTTCAGACGAATGAGCTGCCGGTGGTGATCTATTGCGCCGGTGAAAAGTGTGAGGCCAGCAGGAAGATCAAAAAGCGACTCACCGAAAGCCTGCCGGTGGAGAATGTTTGGGTGCTCAAAGGCGGGTGGCCAGCTTGGTTAGCCATCGGTGGAGCCCAGGAACGTTAGAGCAGTTTAACCCGAATTCCGAAGTTGGAGGCACCCGATAGGCTTGAGCATTGGCCGCTCAAGGCTTCCCGCTCCTTGGGCGGCATCATAGAAGATGCAGCCGCTGCGGACCCGAAAGCCTTGAGCAACCAAGCCTCTGTGCCTCTCAAGCACCTCGAACTTCGGAATTCGGGTTTAAGTAAAACAGTAGCCGCTCCTTTGGGGCGGCGGAGGCGGATCTGAGCCGTCGTCAGCTTGGGACGTAGGCACTCTGTGACTCATTCTTTGAAGGTGCGGGCGCTGGCGTTCGGAACTTCAGGAACCGGGATGCTCCATACGGACGGTGTTTCTTGGCGTGTGCGTGAGGCTTGTGGGAGCAGGTGGTCGAAGAAGGCATGAAAACGCAGGCTGCACTGCAGACGGCGCTGGCTTTGGTCGATCTTCGGATTGAGGGAGATGATCGAGTCTGTGAAGGGTGGCTTTGATTTGATCGCCTGAGCGCGAACGCGAGTCTCCTCCAGGGTGAGCGTGGTGTCCTTGATGACAGCGTCGAGATGTTCGAGATCCCTCCGAGTGACGGGGTGCCAGAGTTGGCGCCATTGTTCCGGGGTCACGGTAACGGTTTGTACATTGGCCCAGGTTTTCGTGGTGGCGTTGGTCTGCTCCCAAAAACCGACAATCAGGATGAACTTCTCCCGCCCTTGAGCGATGTCGAACTGCCGCAGCGCATCCCCCAGGCCGATAGGACTGCCTAGTTTGCTCGCCTTCGGATTGACTGGGAGTTGGCCATGACGGGTGTTGATCTGTGCGGGGATATCCCATTTCTGAGTGTAACGCGGTGGACGGTAGCCATCAAAAAAGGTGTCGCAAAGCCAGTGCTCAAACCAGAGCCCATGGTTTTGCACTTCGACCGCAGAGGTGCCGACGGGCAAAAGCCAGAGAATCAATGCGGTTAGCGATTTGAAGATTGAGGAAGGTGTCAGGGGCTTGTACATCTAAGGAATGATTTTTCGTTCATGCCTGCTGGTAGCCCTGCTGACGGCGAGTGCTGCGCGGGCCGAATTTGAAGTCTTTGGTTGGGGGCATGGTGTGCGCGGCGGTGAGGGCGGGACCGAACTGATGGTGACGCGTCTGGATGACGATGTCAAAAAGCCTGTGCCAGGGATGCTGCGCTGGGCGCTGAAACAGAAAGGGGCACGGGTCATTCGTTTTGCGGTGCAGGGGGAGGTGTGGCTGAAAGACCGCATTTTAGTGCGGGAAGGGCGTGTGACGGTGGACGGTTCGAATGCGCCGGGTCAGGGGGTGTGCCTGCGTGGCGGATCGCTCGAGTTCGTGGGCTGTCAGGACATCATCTTGCGACACTTCCGCGTGCGCTTGGGGGATGAGACCGTTTTGCGCAAGCTCAAGCAGGCGCGTCTCAAACGTCCGAAGGGGTCCACTGGGCTTGATTGCGTCAATCTGGCCGACTGCCGTGGCGTCGTGTTGGATCATTTGTCACTGGCCTGGAGTTGTGACGAATTGCTCTCGGTGGTTCGCAGTCAACGGGTGACGGTGCAGTGGTGTCTTCTGGCAGAGCCACTGGGCCAACCCAAGCTCCACCCCTACGGAGACAAACACGCCTTTGGCATCAATGCCAGTGCCAGCACGTTGTCGATTCATCATTGTGTCATGGCTCACTACTGGATGCGGGGCCCCCAGTTTGAGGCGAATGACATGCGGCGCGGGGATGCTTGGCAGGTCAAGATGGAGGCGGTCAGCAATGTGGTGGCAGACTTTGGACGCTCCGGTTCACGCTACACGACGGGGGTGGAAGATCATCAACGGGAAGTTACGAAGCGGCGGTTTGAATTCCAATTTGCCGGCAATGTCTATCTCGACACGGGCGACACAGGATGCAGCATTGAGGCCGTGACCCGTCATGGCACGCATGCGGGTGTGAAAGTCTGGATGGCTGGCAATTGGTTCCGAAAGGCGCGGGGAGACTTCGCTCAAGAGGCGTCCGCCGTGCGTCTTGAAAACGGTTCAGAAATGGTAAAGGCGCCGGCCAATGTTCGGCGGCAAGTCAGTGCCAAACGTCTTTTCACCTCGCCTAACTCACCGGCGATGGATCTGGGAGGCCCAGGACTTGGGCAGCTTCTCGGAGAAGTCGGTGCAGGACCTGTTCGTGATGCCGATGACAAACGGACGATCCAAGAGATCCTCCAGGAGAAAGTGCGGCCGGTCGTTGCCTCGCAACGCGACTTACCTTAGGCTCGTGCTGCGCATGCCGTTTGTTTGTTTCTTTGACTGGGAAAGGATCCAGGTGACCTAACACTAACACAGCCTCAAGTGGCGAGGGCACCTGGGGTCTGGCGGAGCCAGGTCTGACGGAGCAAGAGGGCGAGCAGAAGGAGGGCGGCGGCCGTTGCGACGGGAAAATGGAAAAGTTCCTCGGTCTCGATGTAGGTGCGGCGTTTGATCTCCGTTTTTTCAAGTTGATCGATGGTATTGAAGATGTCCTTCAGCGCGTCGGTATTTTGCGCCATGTAGAACTCACCGCTGCCGATGCGGGCCACTTCCTTGAGGGTATCCTCGTCAAACTCCTGGCGGCCGGAGGTGATGATGCGGCCGTTGGGGAGAGGGATCATGTGGACGCCGGGGGTGCCAATGGCGATGGTATAAATCTTAACGCCAAGGGTGGCGGCAAGGCGGGCGGCGTCTTGGGGACTGAGTTTTCCGGAGTTGTTGGCACCGTCAGTGAGCAGGATGATGACTTTGGAAGGGACCTTTTGTTGGTCGAGTCGGCGGGCAGCGGCGGCGAGGCCTGAACCAATGGCGGTGCCGTCCTCCATGACACCGGTTTGGACACGGTCGATGTTGGATTCCAGCCACTCGTGATCCAGAGTGAGTGGGCAGGGGGTGTAAGGTGCGCCGGCAAAAGCGACGATTCCGACCCGGTCATTGTCGCGACCCTTGATGAAGTCGCGCATGACGCGTTTGGCGGCGGTGAGGCGATTGACCGAGATGCCACCGATACGAAAGTCTTCGATCAGCATGGATAAGGAAACGTCCACCGTGAGGGCGATGGCGATGCCCTCGGTTTTGGATTCGTCTGTGGCAGTGATTTTTTGGGGGCGGGCGAGGCCGATGAAGGCGGCAGCAAGGGAGGCAAGGATGAGTCCAAAAGTAAAGCCACCGCGAGCGGAGCGGGCGGGTAGGCCGATGTCCTTGAGCAAAACAGCCATCGGAAACCTGACGGCTGGGGCGCGGCCGCGTTTGCTCCGCCAGATGGCGAGCAGGGGAATCAAGAGCAGTCCCAGCAGCCACAGAGGCCAAGCAAAGCGGATGTCAGGAAAAAGCCAATGAGTCATGCGGGGTCCTCTTCAATGCGTTGGATGGCGGCGGTGACGAGCTGGAGAGCTTCTTTTTCCGTGGCTGGGAGCGGGGCAAAGGCCATGCGGTCCCAGAGTTCGGCAAGAGGAGCAAATGGGGCGACGACTTTGACTGGGGCGAGACTTTTCACGGTGTGGACCTCTAGCAAGCCGGTGCTGGCGACACGCGGTGTCGGGGGCAGGTCGGACGCTTTGGCGAAAAGTTCTGGTGTGGTGCGGGCGGGAGCCGGGATATGGTAACGATCCTCCAAATACTGGCGGAGAATGATGGAGACGCGATGGCCAATCTCTGGGGGCGGAAGGGTGGACACACTGCCGTGAAGTTGACGCAGAGCCTGGAGCGTGCCGGTGCGGGGATTGGCTTTGAGTTGTGGGCGCAGGGGGCGGGGCTTGAGCAGTAGCCACAGCACCAGGACAAGCATGATCAGTGTGATGACGCCACCCACGATCCAAACCCAAGTCGCGATTTCCGCAGGCACGGGGGGAAGTTCAGGCAGATCCGGATGCGGTAGTGGCTGAAGAGGAGGGGCTTGGGGTTGGCCCGGGGCCTGAGCAAGAAAAAGATCAACCATTAGCGTTTCCTCCTTTTGCGGCCTCTGAAATAGGCGGTGAGGGCAGGGGCATAGTCTTGATCTGTGCGGATGTCGAGACGCTCGACACCGATTTTCTTGAAGCGTTTGGTGAGGGCTTCCCGCATGGCGGACAGCCGCTCGGCATAATGGCGGCGCACAGTCGGACTCGAGGTGTTCAGCACGTGCTGCTCGCCTGTCTCAGGATCTTCTAAGACAACGCGTCCAGCATCTGGCAATTCCAATTCCCGAGGGTCGATGATTTGGGCAGCGACGACATCGTGCTTGGTGGCTAGGGAGCGCAGGTTCTTCTCCCACGCGTCATCGGAGGTGAGGAAGTCGGAGACGATGACCACGAGGGCGCGGTGGGGGATCCGCTGGAGGGCGAGGTCTAAGGCTGGGGCCAAGTCTGTGCGCGGACTGACGGGCTGTTTGTCAAGGATATCCCGGACGATGCGGAGGGTATGGGAGCCTCCCTTGCGGGCAGGTAGGTAGTGCTCCACCTGATCGGAAAACAAGCAGAGACCCACTTTGTCGCCGTTATGATTGGCGCTGAAAGCAAAAACGGCAGCAACTTCAGCGGCACGTTCACGCTTGGAGTCCTCCCCACTCCCGTAGTCGCCAGAACCAGAAATATCGACCAGCAGCATGACGGTGAGTTCGCGCTCTTCGATGTATTTGCGCACGTAAGGGTCGTTCATGCGGGCGGTCACATTCCAGTCAAGGAATCGCACATCATCGCCAGGTTGGTATTCGCGGAAGTCGTCGAACTCAATGCCTTGTCCTTTGAAACGAGAGTGGTAAGCACCGCCAAGGGTTTCTTTGATCAAGCCGCGGGTCAGGAGTTCGATCCGGCGGACCCGCTTGAGGATGCGGGTGAGGCGGGCGTCGTTATCTTTATCTTCCTGGACAGGAGGTGGCATGGGATTGTGAAGTAAACGCCGTCCGACTGGCTGGGGAAAGGGAAAAATGAGAGAAGGTGGGGTTTCTTGGATTTTGAGTGCCGGTGAGCTTGAGCGGCTTGGGGAGGTGAAGGAAAAATGAATGGGGGGAGCACTTGGAGATTGCATGGAAAGAGAGGTGCTTTCATGCTGTGCCGTCCCAACCTCTGCACGCAGCCATGGCCTTTATTCACGACGACTTTCTGCTTTCCTCCCCTTCTGCCAAGCACCTCTATCATACCTTTGCGGAGGCTGAGCCGATCCTGGATTATCACAACCACTTACCGCCCAAGGACATTGCGGAGGATCGCCAATTTGCGAACTTGTTTGAGATCTGGTTGGAGGGGGATCACTACAAATGGCGCGCCATGCGCTGTAACGGTGAACCGGAAAGCGCCATCACAGGTAAGGCGGATCCTTTTGAAAAGTTCATGGCCTACGCGCGGACCGTGCCGCACACGTTGCGCAATCCGCTGTATCACTGGACACATCTGGAGTTGAAGCGCTATTTTGGCATCGATACCTTGTTGAATCCGGAGACCGCACCGCGCATTTGGGATGAGACAAAGGAAAAACTCGCCAGTCCTGAGTTCAGCGCGCGCAACCTCATGCGCCGATTCAAAGTGCGTGCGCTCTGCACCACGGATGATCCCACGGATGACTTGGCGTGGCATCAAAAGTGCCGTGCAGACGGCTATGAGGTCGGTGTTTACCCCACTTTCCGGCCCGACAAAGCGCTGGCGGTGCATCAGCCTGAGGCGTGGAATGCCTGGTGTGATAAGCTGGCGGCTGTGAGTGGTGTTGCGGTCACCAGTTTTGCCAACCTGCTGCAGGCTCTTTCTCTGCGGCATGATTTTTTCCACCGTGTGGGCGGGCGTTTGTCCGATCACGGATTGAACCACTGCCACGCGCATTTCGTGCCGGAGGAAGAGGTGGAAGAGATCTTCCAAAACGCGCGGAATGGCGAGGCCGCCTCGCCCGAGGAACAGGATGCGCTGGCCAGTCACGTCATGCTGCATGTGGGGCGTCTCAATGCCGAGAAAGGCTGGACCATGCAGCTCCACCTGGGGCCATTGCGGAACAACAACTCGCGTCTGGCCAAACAG
>JBIIUD010000647.1:0-2862 GCA_044340175.1 Verrucomicrobiaceae bacterium | reverse complement strand
GTGCTGTCGATGCTGGATGGAGAGGCCCTGCGGCGGGTGGTGGAGTTGGAAAAACCAGACTTCATCGTGCCGGAGATTGAGGCCATCGCGACGGACACGCTGGTAGAGCTGGAAAAGGAGGGATTCACGGTGGTGCCTACAGCGAGGGCAGCGCAGTTAACGATGAATCGTGAGGGCATCCGGCGATTGGCAGCGGAGACATTGGAACTGCCGACATCGCCTTATCGATTCGCTGAAACAGAAGAAGAGTACCAGGGGGCGATCAAGCAGATCGGACTGCCCTGTGTGGTGAAGCCGATCATGAGTAGCTCTGGTAAAGGGCAGAGTCTGCTGCGGAGTGAGGCCGATGTGGGGCCGGCGTGGCAGTATGCGCAGGAGGGGGGGCGCGCGGGGAAGGGGAAAGTGATTGTGGAAGGTTTTGTGGAGTTTGATTATGAAATCACGATGCTGACGGTGCGGCACGTGGGCGGAACCTCCTTTTGCCCACCCGTGGGGCATATCCAGATCAAGGGCGACTATCGCGAGTCCTGGCAGCCACACCCGATGAGTGCGGCGGCGTTAGCTGAGGCCCAGCGGGTGGCGGGGGCGATCACCGAGGCTCTCGGTGGGTGGGGTTTGTTTGGAGTGGAGCTGTTTGTCAAAGGTGATCAGGTGATCTTTAGCGAGGTCTCGCCACGGCCACATGATACCGGATTAGTGACGCTGATTTCCCAGGATTTGTCAGAGTTTGCACTGCATGTGAGGGCGATTTTGGGGTTGCCGGTTCCGGCAATTCATTGCCATGGGGCATCCGCCTCCTGCGCGGTGCTGGTGGAAGGGGAATCGAAGGAGGTCTCGTTCGCGGGACTGGAAAAGGCCTTGGCTGAGCCGGAGACGCAACTGCGTCTGTTTGGCAAACCGGAGGTTAGCGGTCAGCGGCGCATGGCGGTGACGTTGGCGCGGGGCAGGGATGTCGATGAGGCGAGAGCCAAGGCTCGAGTGGCAGCGGCGGCGATCGAGATCACGCTTTGATGGCGGTGAGTTGATGCAAGAACACAGCACGTTGACCTGTTCTCTAAGACACCATGAATCGTTCTCTTTTGTTATTCCTTGCTGCTGGCCTACCGCTAGCCCTTCCTGCTGCGCCTGCGTTTGAAAAAATCGTGCTGACAGAAGAATTCGTGGCAGAAGGTGCCGACATCGCCGATTTCAACCACGACGGTCACAATGATGTGTGTGCGGGGCCTTACCTTTGGCTAGGACCTGATTTCAAACAGCGGGTGGAGTACAACCAGCCTGCCGAAAAACCGTATGATCCGGGCAAGAGCTACTCGGACTATTTCCTGAGCTACACGCATGATTTCAACGGGGATGGCTGGTCGGATATCTTGGTTTATTCCTGGCCGGGGAAAGATGCGTCCTGGTTTGAAAATCCTCAAGGAAAGCCTGGGCATTGGACAAAGCATGTCCTCCTCGACATCGCTGACAATGAATCGCCTTCCATCGGAGATATGAATGGCGATGGCAAACCCGAGTTGATTTGCCAAACGAGCGATGATCCTGCCAAGAAGGTCGCGGGTCGGCTAGGGTATGCGGAGATCGACTGGACGAACCCAACCGCAAAGGCGCGGCACCGTGGCATCACACCCATCACAGAAGAGAATTCGCAGAAGTACTTCCGCTACACGCATGGGTACGGCTTTGGGGATATCAATGGCGATCGTCGCGCGGACATCTTGACCAAGGATGCCTGGTTTGAGCAGCCCAAGGACACGGCAGAGGATTCCCTTTGGAAAGAACACAAGGTGGCCTTTGTGCCAGAGGGGACACGTGGGGGTGGTCACATGCTGGTTTATGACATCAATGGCGACGGTCGCAATGATGTGGTGACGAGTCACGACGGGCATGGCTTTGGATTGAGCTGGCTGGAGCAGAAAGCGGACGGCACCTTTACGCGGCATACGCTCACGGGGGCGACCCCTGAAGAAAGTCCTCATGGGGTCAAATTTTCTCAGATCCACGCTCTGTCTTTGGCTGATGTGGATGGCGATGGCTTGATGGATTTTGTTACCGGCAAACGCCGTTGGGCACATGGTCCGCTGAAGGATGACGAACCGAATGCGGCTCCAGTGCTGTATTGGTTCCAACTCAAGCGTGACGGAAAAGGCGGGGCGGAGTTTGTGCCTCACTTGATTGATGATCAATCCGGCGTCGGCACTCAGGTCTCGCCACGCCTTGTCAATGCGGACAAGAAGATGGATGTGGTCGTCTCAAACAAAAAGGGTGTGTTCGTCTTTCTGCAGAAGTAGTCAGTGAAGGTGCTTCCAGAACAGGAAGCCGACGGGCAGGATGCCAAGGCAGCCCTGGCCGACTTCAGCGATAGCTTCATTGGTGCCCGCGACCGTGGCGGCGGTGACAAACAACGCCGCCACGAGAATGGCTGAGCCAATGAAAAAGACGGCCAGGGGTGAGATGGCGGTGCGACTAGGTGGGGTCTCCTGATCCACCAGTCCAAAGAATTGACGGGCGATGAAGTAGAGCACGACGACCGAGAGGAAGCCGATGCCGAGCTGCTCGGATCTGTCTAGGATGATGACAAGATCATACAGACCGTGAGCGGCGACGACCCCGATGAAAGCGCCGGTGAAGTCGGCCACGCGAGTGAAACCACTGCGCACCGTGACATAGAGGCCGTGCGCGGCGATGCCAGTGAGAGCGAGGTGCAAAAAGTTAGCGGTGATGAAGCGGCCCAGAACTACGCTGCCGCCTGAGGCATCGTAATAGTTGATGTTTTCTTCGAGCGCGAATCCCAGTCCGACAAAGGCACCCGTGACAAGGGCCAATCCGGCCTGCCGCTTTTTCAAAAGCCAGGGTAGAAAAGGG
>JBIIUD010000645.1:0-2863 GCA_044340175.1 Verrucomicrobiaceae bacterium | reverse complement strand
TGTCGCCGATGGCTGCGATGGCGGGCACGACACCAGCGTTCGCGGCGTAGTCCACGGAGTCGAGCATGTGCAGGCCCCGCTCCTGATGAGGCGGCAGTGGACCGACTTTATTGAAGTTCGGGATCGGCGTCTCCGAGAAACGATGCGTGTCCACGTAGCCGCAATACGGACCGATGGCGACAAAGCGGTCCGGGTGCTTTAATCCCAAATGCCACGTGCCCGAAGCACCCATCGACATGCCGCTCAGCACGATGCGATCACGGTCGATGTTGTAGTTGCGGCACACGGCTTCAATGGCCTCAAACACATCCGTCTCGCCCGCCCAGCGATAGCAGTTCTCCACGCGACCGAGTGGATGCAGCTCGATGAAATCCAAATCCGGACCGGGTGTGTCGGCATCGCCTTCATCGAAACGTGATATGAACTTCAGCTCGCTCATGCCCACGGGCTTCGAGCTGCCGTGCAGCACGACATCAAGCCTCATCGGTTTCGTGCCGTCGTAGTTCTTCGGAATGATGACGCCGTAAGGCTGTGTCGATCCATCGACGGCCGAGACAAAGCCACGCACGACCTTACCCTTCTTCGCGACCCATGGCGATTGATTGGCCGCCAGTGACATGACGCGCTCGATGCCGCGAGCGAGGGCCTTCTCAATGGTGTCGATCTCTTTGGCGGTGAACGCGGACTCGTAGCGCAGCGCCCATTCGGCACCTTTGTGAAACACCTCAGCGTCGGCCAGCAGATCGGCATGAGCTGGTTTGAGCTTCGCCAGCTTTGCTTTGAGCGTTTTTGCCAGTTCGTGCAGAGCACGCGTACTCACCGCCTCGCCCAGCATGAACTCCATCGCAGCGCAGGTGTCTTCATAGTTGGTCGAATGTCCGCCTGCCTCGCGATGAATGCTCAACACCTTACGCTTGGCCTCCTTGAGCTTCTCGACGAGACGCAGCACGCTCTGCGGTGGCACGGATTCATCTCTGCCGCCGGTTGTGACGGCCACAGGCATCACAAAGCGTTCCGGCCACAGTTCGGGGCTGCGCTTCTTGTATTCGTCAGGCACTTGGTCCTTCGTACCGCCATACGAGTCGATGATGGCATCTTGGAAATGGGCATACTCGATCATGTTCGCTGTTCCATTCAGGCTACATACACCTGCGATCAGCTCAGGATGCAGTGCCGCGAAGATTAGAGCTGACGTGCCTCCCATGGAGCCACCGGCAATGAACACGCGGCCCACTTGGTGCCGTCGTTTGAGTTCCGCGATGATCTGCACGACATCCGCCTCGGCCTTCGGCCCCATCCACGAGGTCGTCGCGCGGTAGTCCGGCGAAACGACGATCAAACTCCGCTTCGCCGCCACATCGCGCACGCCCTGGCATTCACCCCGCTTCTCCCGAATAAACTGCCAACGGTCGGAGCCGTGGCCGTGCAGTGCAATAACGACATCGCGTCCTGCAGTCGGAGTCGCATCACTCGGGACCAGCTCGACGTAGCGCTGTTCGGTGGCGTCAAGATTGGATTGAAAGGCCACGTCGGTGAGAAGCATGTTTTCGGACTCAGTCACCGTTGCGCCCTTCAAGGAGAGGATGGGCTTCTTCGGATCTGGGGTGAGGAAATGATTGCGCGCGATGTCGGCGCTGCCTTTAACGACGATGACGGCCACGCCGCCACCGCGGAGAGTGTTTCCTGTGATGACGGCTTTTGAATCTTCCAGCACGGCGATGATCGGGGGTGTGCCGCCTTCGCGTGTGATTTCATTCGAGTGAATGACCGCCTCAGAGCCGCTCGTCACGCCGATGGCGACGAGCTTGTTCCCGAGGAGCCGGTTGTTCTCTATGCGGGCCTTGGCCTTGTCTCGCAGACCGATGCCTGCACGGATGTTGTCGTGGCAGTAGTTGTGCAGGACTTGGGGCGACGAGCCTTCGCTGATGCCAATTCCGGCGTAGAAGTTCTCGAAGCAGAGATTCTTCTCGATGAAGGCTGTGCTGCCCTCCATGGAGCCGATGCCGCTGCCCATGTTGCGATAGCAGACGTTGCCGATGATGCGTGGCGATCCGCCTGTGATGGCAATGCCGGTGTAGCCGATGTGATGCACGATGTTGTTCCGCACCTCGCACGTCACGGCCACTGCGATGCCCGGCGTGCCTGCTGCGCCGATGGGCCCGTGCTCCTGCTCGCTGCCTTGCGTGTCAAAATGGTGCTGCCAAAGCTTGTCATCGTATATGCCGACGCCGGTAACGGTGAAGCCGTCCAGTACGGATTTCTCAGCCATTTCGACACCTCCTCGGAGAATCGTCGCTTCGACTCGCTTGAGGCCGAGCTTGCCCTTCTCCTCGTCTCCGCTACTTTTCACCGTCACGCCCGCTATGAGCTTCAATGGTTCGTGGTATGTTCCAGCTGCGACAAGCACGACATCGCCCTTTTGAGCCGCGCTGATGGCCTCTTGGATGTTTTTGAAATCATCCGGAACCTTGATCGTGGCTGCGGTAGCGGTGATGGCGAATACTAAAAGGACGATGACCTGTTTGCAGATCACGGCGCAGCGGCGGAGGGTGCCACTTTGATGAAGGAAGCTCTGCCTTGCATTCATGATTTCTGAGCGGCGATCCATTGCACAAGCAAACCGGGCAAAGGAGTCGAGTCACCTAGTGAGCGCTCGATGAGGCTCAAGTCCTGCGCTTTGACCAAACGACGTGCGAGGGTCTCGTGAGCCATTTCTTCAGCATTCAAAATCGGTTTGGAAGTGGAGGGCAAGGCCACCACGACATCCCACTCCTGCGGACCAAAGCTGAGGGACCAGTTCATGATCCAGGAGTAGCGTTGGTGAAAGGCCTGAGGCGTTTTCTCGCTGAGATGGCCGGGCACG
>JBIIUD010000646.1:0-2863 GCA_044340175.1 Verrucomicrobiaceae bacterium | reverse complement strand
CTGACCGCTGCGTTTGATGAGCTCAGGTTTGTAATCGAAGAGATCCAGCTGCGAAGGCGCGCCGATCATGTGCAAATAGATGACGTGCTTGGCCTTGGGAGCGAAATGGGGATCGCGCGGAAAGGTAGGATCTGAGGTGGGAGCAGCGGCCAGGTCGCGGGCGAGGAGCGAACTGAGAGCAGCGGAGCCGAGGGAAAGACCACCTTTTTGAAGGAGGGCGCGGCGATTGAAATGACCTTGCATCACCGATGCAAACGAACCCCAGCCGCCAATCTTGAAAAAGATTTGAAGGTGGCGGTGGAGCGGGAGCCCTAGGCCTCCGAGTCAGGCGGATGCACGTCTGGCCAGCAGCCGCGCAGGCTGGGTGGGTGGGGACGCAGGGAAGGGTCGCTACCGATCCACCCGGGCTTTCCAGCGGCATCCACAAAGGCTACACCGATGGGTAAGTCGGGCATCGTGTCTGCCACCCGCGTGATTTCTGATTCGGCTCGGTCCGACATCTCAATCCAGGTTTTTTTGAGGGCCACAGGGTCGAGATTGCGGGCCTGGATAGTGGCGAGCTGACGCGGGTTCACTCGGGCAAATCGGCGCATCATCTCCAGTAAGAGCATGGGTGTGAAGCCCGGATCTTTGCCGCAAGCAGCCCAGATGATGGCCTCAAGCGGATAGGACTTCTCAAGTTCAACGATGTCCACATAATCGCGTGTGACGGAACGGGCAGAGAGCGCCAGCGCCTTGTTCGTAGCCATGTCGAAAAGATGCAGCCGCCATCCGAGCAGTGCGTCTGGCTGGATCGGATAAAAGCGGTAGGCAGCGTCCTGGGCCCAATCAATCTCCAACTCATCGTCGCCGTGTATCAGCTTTGCTTTGCGAAAACTACAGGGGTTTGTCCAATCCCCAGCACGAGTCTCCACCAGATACCCTGCGGCTCGCAGCGCCCTTACGTCCGCCTCGCTAGCCCGCATCACCTCCTCCTCAGCCTCATGAAAAATGTTGAAGTCGTGGCTGTAGCGCGCGGAATCATCGGATGCGTTGAGGAGCATGCCCCCAGCGAAGTGGCTGGCCTCGCTGCGGTTTGCCGCTAAGACACGCAGCACCTCTTTCTGGAGTTGGGTTAGAGGCACGCGTTGAGGGCTTTGGCGCGATCCCAGGCGGGTCGACCGCCAGCTTTGCGAAGGTTGAGAACAATCTCCCGCACATCCTCGCGGGTCTCAGGGATGAAGTCCATGTTCCACCACCAAAAGCACTCCCGGAAATCCAGTACGGCTTGCCGGGCCATGGCAATCACCTCCGGCGAGACCGGGGTGGTATCGAATGGAGGGGTGGACGCTTCGTTCACGGGGTCACTATAACCGATGGCACGGCGACGCTCACGAAAAATTCTTGGCGACTAAAGAATATCGGGCTGGCAGCCGCTCAATTCTTCGTGATGCACTCATCGAGGTTGAGCAGGGCAGAGGCGACGGCATACCAAGCCATGGACTCGTCAGAGCCATTGTCGCGTTGGGTTTGGTGGAGTTCGGAGAGGACGCTGAGCTCGCGGGTCGTCGGCTTCCGGGCGAGGGCTAGGCGAAAGGCGTGCGTGACTTGGTCAGGAAGCGGTGCTTGAGGTTTTTCCTTGAGGATCCGGGAGGCAAAGGCGTGCGCCGCTTCGACATAGACGGGGTCATTGAGCAGGGTGAGGGCTTGCAGCGGTGTGTTGCTACGGGAGCGACTGACGACGCAGGCCATGCGCGCGGAGGCATCAAAGTTCACGAAGCTGGGATTCGGCGCACCACGCTTGAGCACGACATAAAGGCCGCGCCGGTATTTCTTTTCGCCAGCACTGACTTCGTAGGGGTACTGCTGGCCACCGACCTTTTTCCAAAGCCCGTCAGGTTGAGGCGGGTAAATGGGTGGACCGCCTTTTTCGGTGCTGAGCAGACCAGCGATGGCCAAGGCATTGTCGCGAATGGCTTCGGCCTCCAGACGCAGGCGCGGGCCGCGAGCATAGAGGTGATTGGGATCGTCTTTCTGAATCAACTCGGGCGTGAGCGCGGCATCTTGGCAGAAGGTGGCGGAGGTGGTGATGAGGCGAAGAACCTTTTTCATCGACCACCCGTTTTCCATCAACGAAACGGCCAGCCAATCGAGCAATTCGGGATGCGTGGGTGGTGCGCCTTTGATGCCAAAGTCCTCGACCGTGGTGACGATGCCGTGACCAAACAGCTCTGCCCACCAGCGGTTCACGGTAACGCGGGCGGTGAGGGGATTCTCTTTGGACACGAGCCATTGCGCAAGGCCGAGCCGATTGGCGGGCCCGTCGGTCTTGGGTAAAATGGCGGGTGTGGTGGCGGAGACAGGGGTGGTCGGGTCAGTGTAAACGCCACGCTTGAAAATGGCCGTCATGCGCGGCTGGGGCAGCTCCTTCATGACTTCGGTGGTGGGAGCTTTGAGAGCCGCGAGCTTTTTCTCGATCCCGGTCATCTGCTTTTTCATGGCGGTCATGCCAGGCCTCTCCAGTTCAAAGTGTTTGCGCAGTTGGGCCAGCATTTTGGCGTTGTGGCGGGGACGTTTCAGGAGGTTGACGATGTTCTCGGGGAGAGCAGCAGCATTGAGGCTGCCCGTGATGGCTGAAAGTCGAACGCGACCCAGCGTGCGGCCACCCCCATAGCTTTGCACCAGCGTGATGACGAGCTCTTGGTTGGGGGTGAGTTGGAGGGGTGTCTCCAGTTCGAAGCGTGCCCAATGATCTTTACCAAACTGCGGATTGATGGCCCAGGCCGTGTCAGGATCGCCATCAATCGCACCCGAAGGATCGAAGTTATTTTGAGCAAAGTCAGCGGTGGCAGTGGCGAACTTGAGGATCTGCCCATCGTCGTCA
>JBIIUD010000644.1:0-2864 GCA_044340175.1 Verrucomicrobiaceae bacterium | reverse complement strand
GCTGAGTCTCGTCTGATTCCTTCCAAGTCGAATCTTTCGCCATCGACTTATGGACTACCTTCTCATTGCTTTGAAACTCGTTGTGGCGCTCGGGATCTTGAACGTCTGGCTGCTGCGCTCCGGCAAGGCCACCGCTTATCGGGGCCAGAACGCCAAAACCTTGCGCGCGGAGTTTGCGGTCTATGGACTCCCTTATTCGGTCTTCTGCCTCATCGGCTTCTTGAAGATCAGCTTCGCACTGGGACTCCTTGTTTCCCTTTGGGTGCCCGCAGTGGCCCAGCCGGCCGCCATCGGCCTGGCGATCCTCATGCTAGGTGCCTTCGTCATGCACCTCAAAGTGAGAGATCCCCTGAGCAAAGCCGTGCCCTCACTCGCCGTGCTGGCCCTCTGCCTCGTGATCGCTTTGAACTAGCGGCCGTGCTGAATTAGAAACCTGCCCACAGCAGGTAGGCGTTCAGCACCAATTAAAACAGGGCGGGCAACGTTTGCAGAAGACTGTCTTTGATCTGGAATCGGACCCCGACGGCTAGCAGCATCATCAGCGCTAGCCCAGCGGCAGCGATTTGTCCCATCCAGGGCTGACTCAGGCCCGCCAAAAGTCCCACGCCCGCACAGACCTGCAAAACCCCCACCAGCAGACGCTGAGAGCCCAGGCGATAACGCAGGAACTCCTGCTCCATGCGCCGCGAAAAAAAACAGGCCGCACCATAACCCACAAAGGAGAGCGCGGAGAAGAGGATAAGGGCGGTGTTCAAGAAGGGCACATGGGAACAGAGGGAAGACACTGAACCCTGCTCACATAGTCTCTACGTCCCTCCAGAGAAAGAAGGGAATGCTTTAATCGGCCACCGAAGGCATGCGCCGTGACAGTGACGCCCAGCTGGCGGCGTTACCTGTGCCATTCATGATCTACCTCCGCACCCTCCCTCTCCTTCTTACCACGCTCTCCGCCGCCTCGCTCCTCGCTGCCGACTGGCCTGCCTGGCGCGGTCCGACTGGCGATGGTCAGGCGGCTCCTGGACAAACCCTGCCAGTGAAGTGGAGCGAGGACGAAAATCTGCGGTGGAAAGCTGAAGTGCGCGGTCGCGGGCATGGCTCGCCCATCGTGGTGGGCGATCAGGTGCTGCTGGCGACGGCGGATGTCGAGACCGAGGAACAGCTCGTGCTCAGCTTTGACCGTGCCACCGGCAAGTCCCGCTGGGAGACCGTCGTGCATCGGGGCAATCTCAACACTAAGGGCCACAAAATCTCTTCTCAGGCGTCGTCAGATGTGGTGAGCGATGGCGAGCGGCTGTTCGTGAACTTCCTGAACGACGGCGCCATCTATACCACCGCGCTCGACATGAGCGGCAAACGGCTCTGGCAGCATCGCGTGTGCGATTTCCAGGTGCACCAGGGCTTTGGCTCCTCGCCGGTGATTTATCAAAACATCGTGCTCGTGTCTGCCGACCACCGCGGCGGTGGCAAGATGACCGGACTCGACAAACTCACGGGCAAAGTCGTGTGGCAGCAGGATCGCCCACCCGTCGCCAACTACGCCTCGCCCGGCATCGTTACGGCTGCGGGCAAAGTCCAGGCCGTGCTCGCAGGCTGCAACAAGGTCGAGAGCTTCGATCCGCTCACCGGCAAAAAGCTCTGGAGCATCGACGGCAGCACAGAGGAAACCGTCGTGACAGCGGTGGCGGACGGCAGCCGCGTTTTCCTCGGCGGGGGTTACCCGAAAAATCACACGATGGCCCTCGAAGCCGATGGCAGTGGCAAGATCGCCTGGGAGAACGTCACGAAGACTTATGTGCCCTCCTTGCTCGTGAAAAATGGGCACGTCTTCGGTGTCGGTGATGCCGGTCGCGCCGTGTGCTGGAACTCAGCGACCGGAGAAGAGCGCTGGAGCGAAAAGGTCGATCGCGAGTTCTATGGCTCGCCCGTCATGGCGGACTCACGCATTTACATCACGAGCAAAAGCGGTGTCACCTCTGTCTTCGAAGCCACGCCAGAGAAGTTCACCCTTCTGAGTCAAAACGCCCTTGGCGATGAATCCTTCAGCACTCCCGCCATCTGCGACAACCGGATCTACCTCCGCTCCACCAAGACAGGTCCGACCCGGCAGGAGTACCTTTGGTGCGTGGGGGAATGATCCAAAACCTCAGTGGATCGCTGTGCGACTTGGCTTCCCCCTGCTTGGGCGGCCTCGTTGACGAAGCCGACCAAGGAGAGGGAAGCATTGAGCCACTAGTGCGCCAGCCTATCAGGTGCTTGCAATTGCAACGGTAGAATCCGGGCCGAAGAGAGCCAAGAGGGATCAGCCACCGTTGTCGGCCTGATCGAAAATGCTGTTCTAATGGAAAGAGGGGCTACCTGGGCGTGGTGCTGATGGGCTGCTGCCAGCCCCAGCACACACGCCGCGAGGCGCTGTGGGTTTGTCGAGTCGTGCACGCCATCTCACGCAGAGCGTGGATGAAATGAAGGACAAGGACTCAGGTTACGGGAAGAACTGCTGCACGCGCTGCGGACGCAGGGAGCCGACGGCACGGGGGTCAAACTGGAACATCATCTCCAAGTCTTCGTGTTCGTTGTTGTGGCAGTGGAAGACGAAGGGGCCTTTGAACGTGCGGAACCGCTGACGGACGGTGATGGAGGTGTTACCACCCAGCATCGTGAGGTCGCTCTTGAAGGAGTTCTGATACCAGGGGGCTCGGCCGGTGTTGTTGTTCCGGACTTGCTGGTGCGACTCAAGGTGAATGTGGATGGGGTGCCACCAGCCGCCGCTGCTGTTTTCCAAGGTCCACTCCTCGGCCGTGCCCAGGGTGGGGCAGGCGTTGGCGATGCGCTCGTCATAGAACGCGCCGTTGATGGCCCACTGACCG
>JBIIUD010000643.1:0-2865 GCA_044340175.1 Verrucomicrobiaceae bacterium | reverse complement strand
GCCAGTATCCGCAGCGGTCCCTCCTTCTTCAAGGTGCTCGGCCTTTCCAGCGAGGAATTCCCCGCCCTGCCCCAGTTCGACGAAGCGCGTGATTTCCAAATCGAACAGGCCGTCCTCCGCGACTGCCTGCGCAAGACCTCCTACGCCATCTCGACGGACGAGACCCGCTACGTGCTCAACGGCATTCTCTTCTCCTTCAAGAACAACAACCTCACCATGGTCGCCACCGACGGTCGCCGCCTAGCCATGGTCGAACAGGAAATCGAGTTCCCTCAGAGCCATGAGACCGACATCATCGTCCCCACCAAGGCCGTGAATGAATTGGCCCGCCTGCTTGGTGACAAAGGAGAAGTCACCATTCGCGTCAGCAACAGCCAAGTCGCCTTTGATCTGGGAGATTCTTTGCTGATCAGCAAACTGATCGACGGCAACTACCCGAACTACCGCCAAGTCATCCCTGGCGAAGCCAAAGAGCGCATCCCGCTCGAGCGTGAAGGCTTCCTCAAAGCCATCTCCCGCGTCTCCCTCCTCGCCAGCGACAAATCGAACTCCGTCAAATTCATCTTCACCCCCGGCAGCGTCGAAATCGTCGCTTCCTCCCCTGATATTGGTGAAGCCCGTGAAACACTGGCCATCAACTACAAAGGCGCAGACATCACCATCGCCTTTAACCCTGAGTTCACCATGGCTCCGTTGCGCAATCTCAGCGCGGATGAAATTTACCTCCATCTTATCGATGAAATCAGCCCCGGCGTCGTCCGCAGTGGCACCGGTTTCCTCTATGTCATCATGCCTATGCGCGTGAACTCCTAATCGGAGTCACGCCGGGTCCGCCGCTCACGCTATCCCATGAACGCCAGCCTTCGACTCGCCCTCTGGTCCACCTTGTCACTCACTCTCACCCAGTGCGTCATGGAACCGCCCATGCTGCCCCCGGGCGCTAATGCGGGTTACTCGCTCGACTCAGGCCCCCGCCTGAACCGCACTCGTGAGGAGACCCGCTACTTGGAATCCACACAGCCCCCACCGCTGCCAGATCCCAACAGTGGCACCATGGACCTAGCAGGTCCTCCCGCGCCTACCTACGAGACACCGCCGGACATCAATTCCACCCCGGCCCCCACACCTGAAACGAAGCCCGCGCCGGATACCGCTTTCACTTCGCCCCCACCGACCAAAACCGATCCTGAGCCAGTGCCTGCTCCTGCGACGAAACCGAATGCCCCTGAGCAGCTCCCCTTTGGTCTGCCTGTGCCCTCCAAAAAAGGTTTCGTTTACAGCCCCTTTGACAAAACTCAGATGGTCGATGTCCGCGGCATCCCTCCTGGCAAGAAAGTACGCTGTCCTTACACCAGCAAGATCTTCCTTGTCCCCTGATCCCTGCGGCTTAGCTCTCTAAGCCCGACCTCAGAAACTGCGCCGCCCCAGCTGCATCTTGCGCCCAGCCGCCAGCAGTAGCCCCGGCCAGACGATCAGCGGTTCAAACCGAGGCACGGAGTCCAATGAGGCTAAGGAGTGCCCGTCAAAAACCACTCCCGATAGCCCTGCCAAAGCTAACACCACCCCGAGCGACCACGAGGTCTCACCAGCGCTTCCGGCAAGCTCATGCCCCTGCTTGAGACCCAGCCCCAGGATCAGCAGCAGCCCGGCCAAACCCATCAAGCCTCCGTGCAGGGCCGTTGCAACAAACACACTGTGCGGATGATGCGGTGCCTCCTCGATCGGTTGATTCCAACGGCTGTTCAAGGCCCACTGACCATCACCCGCAAACCACATCATTGCACCGCCTGCCTGCATCGCCTCCCCGACCGCCTCATACATGGCCAACCTCCCCGTATCCGCACGGCGGCTCCACTCGACGAGTGGATTCGAATCTATGACCCGCGGATAACGTCCATTGCCATCCTCTTCAGGCAGCGTCCCGGGCAATACCGCGTGGAAAATCGCGAATACGGCGAGGAACCTCAAAAACGCTATCCCACTGCCGTTTTTCCTTCCACAGTAAATGAGAGCCGCCACATGCCCGACGATGAGCACCAGCAGCGCCCCACGGCTCAAAGTGGCCAGGGTAGCAAACATCAGCACACCGTGCGCGCACCACGCCAGCCACCTCAACCACCGATTTTGCTCTCCCCTCAGCCCGAGTAGCAATGCCCAAATCGCCGCAAAAGCCCAGGTAAGCCCGCTGCACACCTGATTCCACCCTCCATAAACCAAGACATTCCCCAAGCGCTTCCCCCAGTGCCAGTCCGGCATAAGAAAGCCATAGTGCAGGATACTCGCCAACGCACTGTAGGCTGCCGCCGTGATCACCATCCACCCCAAGATCTGGGTTCTAACCCGGTCCCGCCCAGTGTGGTAAAGCATCACCCACCAAGCCACCAAGCCCACCCCGCCCCAGCACCAGTTCTGATACGACTTTGCCTCATTCTCGCCCAAGCCACCCAGTAAAAACGAAACGCCCAGCATCCACAGCATCCAGCACACAGCGCCACGGAAAAGCAGCGACTCACGCCACACCGACAGGACATCTCGGTGCCAACCAGCCGCCATTAAACCCGCGATGCCCCAAAACAATCCCTGCCACAGCGTCCAATCTGAACGGAAAATAAAAGCTCCCGCCAGTAAGAAACCCGCCACTCCAGTCATCGCCCACAAACGCCCCTGCTCCAGCAGGATGGCCAGCTCGGGCGGTTTGCTTGCTCTGGTCAGGTCGGCATCAGTTACCATGGGAAAGCTTATCTAACCAACCCAGCCGCCAACTGCAAACTCTGTTGCCGTTTTCTCTCGCAGAGCTACCTCAAACTGACTTTTCGCGCCGCTTTAGACAGCCTTTCATAAGTCTTCTGAACGATTTCCTGGGTC
>JBIIUD010000642.1:0-2866 GCA_044340175.1 Verrucomicrobiaceae bacterium | reverse complement strand
CCTGCGCTGCGCAGTTCCTGGCCGCTGCAGTTCGCATTCACGCGCACCCCGCCGAAGCCGCTCTGCGCGGATTTCCATTCGATCTCGGTGAGTTTCTTGTCGGACCCATCGGCCAAAGTCAAACGCGGCTCCGCCCAGTCTGCCCAATCGGCCGCAAAACCGTTGCCGCCGTCCGTCACCACCAGAAACAGTTCCTTGGCCCCGGTCACATCGACATCGATCTCCACCCCCTGTCCTGGCGTCGCCGCCGTGATGACCGGGGATTGAAACAGCGGCTTCACCTCGGCCTCCAGCGACCCCGCGCCGGCCAGCATGGTCAGAAACACAACACGGAGCAGAGAGATCGGACGCTTCATAGAAAAGTCGGAGGATAAAAGAAAGACTCACCCCCTGGCAAGACCGCTTTTGAAGTCTGAACTGTCTCCCCCGATTTGATTGAAATGCGCAGGGCTGGGCAGACGTTGATGCGGCAGCCATGCTCCGTTTTCTTCTCCCTGCTCTGTTTCTCGCCCTCAACGCCCTGCCCTCTCTTGCAGATACGGCTTCTGATCTGCTCCAGCAATCCGGCATCAAAGGTGGCCTTGTGGTTCATGTCGGGGCCTCCGATGCGAAACTGACCACGGGTCTGCGCGCCAATGAGTCGTTCCAAGTCCAAGCGCTGACGCGGGATGCCGCAACTTTGGCGACGCTGCGTGCGGGCATCGGCCCTGCCGCCTACGGACCGGTGTCGGCGGATCGACTGACCACGCCGCACCTGCCTTACATCGAGAATCTGATCAATCTACTGGTGGTCGAGGATCCAGAGGTGACGCGCGCAGAGATCGACCGGGTGCTGGTGCCGAACGGGGTGGCCATGATCAAGAAGGGCGATGGCTCCTGGGAAAAGATGATCAAACCCCGCCCCGCCGAAATGGACGAATGGACGCACTACGCCTACGACAGCAAGGGCAATCTCACCTCCAAGGACATGCTCGTCGGCCCGCCGAAGCGCATGCAGTGGGTGGGCAATCCGCGCTGGTCCCGCCACCACGACCGCATGTCCTCCGTCTCCGCCAAGGTCTCCGAGGGCGGCCGACTGTTTTACATCATGGATGAGGGCAGCCGCATCTCCATCCTGATGCCAGCGCAGTTCAAGCTCATCGCCCGGGATGCCTTCAACGGCACCATCCTTTGGAAAAAGGACATCCCGGTCTGGAGCACGCATCTTTGGCCCCTGAAATCTGGTCCCACCCAGCTCACACGCCGCCTGGTGGCGATGGACGGCAAGGTCTATGTCACGCTCGGCATCACCGACGCCGTCTCCTGTCTTGACGGAGCCACAGGCGAGCTGATCCGGTCCTACCCTGAGACCAAGGGCACGGAGGAGATCATCCTGCGCGGCGGCATCCTCTATGCCCTGGTGAACCCCGAGGCCGATCGCTTGAACCAGGAGTTCGCCGTCAAAGCGCAGTCCGACCAAAAGCGCGTGGAAACCGAGTTCAACTGGGACGGCAAACCCCGCGTGCTGCACGCCATCGACGCCGCTTCCGGCAAGGTGCTTTGGAAGAAGGAGGACCGCATCGCGCCGCTGACACTGTGCCTGGATGACCAGCGCGCGGTGTATTACAATGGCGACGGTCTCGCCTGTCTCGATGTGAAGACCGGGGAAACGAAGTTTGCCGACACACCGACGCAGCGCCGCGCGCTTTACGAGTTCAACTTTGCCCCCCGTGTGCTGCTGCATGGGGACACAATTCTCTATGCGGGCGGCGACGGTTCGCAAAAGGCGGTGAATGCCAATACGGGCAAGGACCTCTGGGTGGCACCCCATGAAAAGAGCGGCTATCGCAGCCCGGAAGATTTGATCGTGGCCCAGGGTCTGGTCTGGAATGCGGGCACCCTGCAAGGCAACCAAACGGGGCAATACACAGGCCGCGACCTGCTCACGGGCGAGATCAAAAAACAGTTCTACCCTGACGTCCCGGAGGGCACTTACTGGTTCCATCATCGCTGTTACCAAGCCAAGGCCACGGAGAAGTTCATCATGCCCAGCCGCACCGGCATTGAGTATGTGGACATGGAGAAGGAGCACTGGGACCTGCACCACTGGGTGCGCGGTGCCTGCCTTTACGGCGTGCTACCCGCCAACGGCCTGACCTACGCTGGCCCACACAACTGCGCCTGCTATCCGGAGGCGAAGCTGGACGGCATGGCCGTGCTGGCCGCCGCACCCCGGCATCCCCTGCCCGCCCACACGCCGGATGCCCAGCGCCTCACGCAGGGTCCAGCCTTTGCTGAAACGCTCACGGAAACGGACGCCGGTTCGGGCGACTGGCCCACCTATCGCGGCGACAACGCGCGCTCCGGCCACGCCAAAGCGGACCTGCGCAAGGACCTGTCCCTGGCCTGGGAGGTGAAGCTTTCGCCACCGCTCAGCACCACCACCACCGCCGCCGGCCTGACCTTTGTCTCGGAGGTGGATAAGCACACCCTGCACGCCATCACCACCGCCACCGGCAAGACCGCGTGGACCTTCATCGCCGGGGGACGTATCGACTCGCCGCCGACGTATTGGAAGGGTCGCGTGTTCTTCGGCGGCAAGGACGGCTTTGTTTATTGCCTGCGCGCCAAAGATGGCGCGCTGGTCTGGAAGTTCCAAGCCGCGCCTTCCCAACTCACCCACTGCGCCTGGGAGATGATGGAGTCCGTCTGGCCGGTGCATGGCAGCGTGCTGGTGGAAAACGACCTCGTTTCCTTCGTCACTGGCCGCTCCTGCTTCCTGGATGAAGGCCTCTGGTTTTACCGACTGGATGCCCGCACCGGTGCCATCAAAATCAAACAGCACTACGACGATCGCGACCCCGACACCGGCGGCTCGCTCAACGAC
>JBIIUD010000641.1:0-2869 GCA_044340175.1 Verrucomicrobiaceae bacterium | reverse complement strand
GCAGACGCCCTTGCCAGCATGAGCGACCCGTCCGCGTTAGCAGCATCACACTGTAGCGACCGGCTGCCGCTGTGCCCCGCAGCACCACGCTCACCCACACCACCCCCTCAAGGTCGGCACGCTCCCGGGTCAGGGCGGAGATTTCCCACAGTTCCACCACCCGCTGATGTTCGAGCAGTTGGAACCGCTTCGGCTCAGCTTCCAGTTGTGCCGCCACCTGGTGATGCCATTCCGCATTCTGATCAGCGGCGCCACGCAGGGACTCTGGCAGGCACAGCGCCGTTGTGCGCAGTCGGTCAGTCAGCGTCTCATGCAGCCAAAACAAAGGCTCCTCCTCCTTGAAGGCCCCCTCCTCCAGACGCCCCCAGGCCTCTCTCAGATGCCACATCCAGGCATGCCAAGCCGTCTCACTTCGGAAAAACGGCATCCGCCGCAACCCCGCCCGCACCGCCCGGGCATACTCCAGCACCATGGCGGGAGATCCAGGCCAGACGGCCAGCATCCGCCCAGCACTGCCCCAGCAGCCATGCTTCAGCGCAAGCCGAGTCGCCGCCTCTAGCAGTGCATGCTGCTTTTTCACCGCGTGCGAACCCGCCTTTTTCGCCACCCAACCCAACGCCGCCAAAGGATGCTGCAGCGCTGCTCCTGCTGCCCGCAGCACTTCCCAATCGCTCTCCTGCGCCACCTCCCGCAACAGCCCCGGACGCGACACATCCGCTTCATCAGCAAACTCCGCCGCTGCCTCCCGACCCTTTTCACTCTGCGGCGGTTCACCGGGAAAAGGCAACTGCTCCAAATCCACCGCCATCCCCTCATCAACTCGCAAGCCCGCCTCCGACAAGCGCCAAGCCATAGGCCGCACTCGCTTCCAGAGCCAGTCGGGGCGGGTGCGTGGTAGCAAATGCAGCGCCAACGCTCCATAACGCACCGCCTCCTCAGGATGCCCCTCCCGCCAGGCGGCGTAGGCAGCATCAAGCAGCGTGTTTGCCTCCCTAGCTCGCCGTGGCGCGTCCTGCACCCGTGCATCCCGCCGCAGTAACCACGCGGTCACCAGCCAGACCGAGGCAGGGTCAATCTTCTCAATTTTATCCGCCACCCAGCAGCGAAAAACAGCGCCCGAGATCGGCAGCCAAGCCTCCGCCGCTACCGCCTGAAGCGTCAATGACCTTCCAGGTTTCCACGCTGTCCCCTCTTGCTCCGTCGCTAGCTTTACCAATTCCTCCAGCGTTCCTACGACCAGCCACCGCACCCAGGCCAGAGCGTTTTTGCAGCCCTCAGGCGCAGGTGACGCCAAAGCCGCGGTAATGGCTGTTTCCGATTTGGCCTGGGCTTCTTTTGGCAGGGCCGGGACCAAGGCCAGGGCCGCCCAACGCACCTGCGCATCCAGGGAGCGCAGCGCCTGCCCCAGCAGATCAACGACGCCATTGGTGCCACCCGTGAAGCGCTCCGCTCCACGCAGTTGGCGCCAAAGCTGATAATCCGGACGCTTCCCATGCACCCCATCCTGTGTCCGCCAAAAATCGCGCACCACGTTCGGACCCTCCCCCAGTTTTTGACGATCCACCTCGATCTGTCGCACCACCTGACCGAGCGCCGGGAGTGGCGCGGCTTTTGCCTCATCACGCCCCTTGCCCCGTCCTTGCGCTCCTGGACGCCCCCTTCCCCCACCATGGTTTGATTTTCCCTGCCTGCTGTTCTTATGCCGCTCGCTTCCCTGATTCACACTCTCACCCAATCCAGCCCTCCACCCTTTGCAAATCCAAAAAACAACCTGGCCTTTCCGTCCCTCACTACAGGGAGGCCAGCAGATTTCTTTCAAAGGGAATCTGTGGGCCTCCCTGAATCTGTGGGAGATCCCATTGTCTCGTGCCTTGACACTGCTGGAAAGATTTTGGTGCGTAAGCCCTGCCCTCATTTCACCTCTAACAAATCCTTTTCCATTTCGTTCTCATCAGGCAAACTATCAGCATGTCAGACCAGCGTGATTCCCCCGAAGCCCACCAGCTGGTCCAGCGTGCGCTCCATGACCATGAAAGCGCTCTCATCGGCTACACCACCAGCATCCTCAACGGGGATGCTGAAAGAGCTCGTGACGTGGTGCAGGATGCCTTCCTCAAGCTCTGGGTTGCCGACTACACGAAGGTTCAGGAAAACGTCAAATCCTGGCTCTACACCGTCTGCCGCAACCGCGCGCTCGACGTCCTGCGCAAGGAGCAACGCATGGATTTCGGCAATGAAGTCGCCCTTTCCCTCATCCCCTCCCAACAGCAGGAGCCCGGACATCAGGCCGATGTCCATGACCTTGCCGACCGCGTCTGGGACCTCGTTGAGGCTCTCACCCCCAACCAACAAGAGGTCCTCAAACTCAAATTTCAGCACGACTGTTCCTACCAAGAAATCGCCGAGATCACTGGCCTCTCCGTCGGCAACATCGGCTTCATCCTGCACACCTGCCTGAAAAAATTACGCCGCCAGTTGGAACGTCAACTCGCCAAGACCACCCATCACCCCCACCACTCATGAACGACTCCAGTTCCGAAAATCCCCTCATCACCCGCTTTGCCTTGGATGATCTTCCCGTCGCTGAGCGTGAGGCTGTCGGCGAATGGATCGACTCCCAGCCCGGTCTGCATGACGAGGTGACTGAGATTCAAAACCTCGCCGAGACCCTGCGCGCCACCGCTCCGTTGCACGATCTGCGTCTGACCTCCAGCCAGCGCCGCCGCGTCCTTCAGCCCCCCGCCCGCAAGCCCCTCCCAGCCGCCCCAAGACCTGTCGCCCTGCGCCGTTCTGCCGCAGGTTCTTTCATGAGCTCCCTCCTGCGCGTCGCCGCCCTCGTTGCTTTCGCCTTGACCGCCTTCTGGATGGG
>JBIIUD010000640.1:0-2873 GCA_044340175.1 Verrucomicrobiaceae bacterium | reverse complement strand
CAGTGCCATCGCTCTGCATCTCCAGCAGCAACAAGCCGCGACCGCCGCGCGGGACGCTGATGCTGTGACCGGTTTTGAAGAGCGGCAGAAGCGTCATCACTTCGACCGAAGCGGTCGTGAGGTTCACCTCCGGCACCGCTTCATCCACCACGAACCGATAGCCGAAATCGTTTCCGCCTTCACCACGTGTGTCGGCGACACGCAGACTGACTTCCTCGCCCGTGCCTTTAATAATGAGCGTGGAATCCATGTCGTAGCGCGAGCGGTCATCGTTCTCCTGTGGTGCTGCCTTTTTGTCGGTGGGATAGAGCGCAAGTTTCGGGTCCATCGGCGAACGCAGACGACGCGCGAAGACATCGACGCGCCATGACTTGTCCTTTGGCAAAAGGAAGCGATACCAGTCATCCACATCGGCTTTCTCAATCCGGCCCTCCACCGCGAAGGGCGGCTGCGGCAGCACCTGCGCCGTGTCTCTTGTGTGATGCTCCGCGGCCTCACGGAGGCTGGGCTGCGGACTGGCCATGATGAAAAGCGGCCCGGTTCCGAGGCTGTGGCCATCAATAGGCAGTACGGTGTCTGGCTTGTCGAACACCCACACATTGTTGTGTCTTCCCATGGGTGCAAAGTTGAACGTGGACCCAGCGGGCAGCTTCACCGTCTGCCGGATGACGCCGCGCAGATCGCCGTGCATCTCCACCTGAATGGGTTGTCCGGTCGTTCCGCCGAGTGGGAAGAGACTCGTTGCCTGCGGATAATCACCAACGTGCATCACATAGAGGCACTCGCTGCTCATCCCATAGCGTGCGTCGTTTTGGTGAGAGCCATTCAACGTGTCACGCAGCGCGATGGTGTAACGCCCAGCCTGCGGTGCGATGAAGCTGCACACCGGGTCGTGATAATAGAGCTGCGAGGTGTCCTTCTCCTGAAACAGCCGCCCGTCCGGCCCAAACACTTGCAGCATCGCATCCAGGTCCGTGGGCGAGATGCGATACGCCAGCACCTCCAGGCTGCACCGCTGGCCTTTCGCGAGGTCCACGGCATACCAATCCGTCTCCGAGCCGATGATGTGACCCCACGTCGTGTGGTCCATCGGAATGAGCTGCGCCGTTTCACGTTTTGAGGTCGCCGCAGTCTCCGCGACGATGGGGAGGCGGTTCACATGCAGCGTACGTGGATTGGAAATGCCGCTCCGGGTGCGCACATGCAGCGCCACATTGCCCGCTGGCAAATCGGACGCGAACTCCAGCTCCACGCGCACCTCGTCCTTCTCGGGCACATTGCCAGAGCCGGGCAGGATTTTCTTTTCACCGATGCGCTGCACGCGCACGCCAGCCTCGCGACACATCACCTCCTCGATGTCGCTCAAGCGCACTCCCCGCAGCACCACCTCTTGCCTCGTGCCCGACTGCGCACACGGCGGCTCGATACCAAGCAAAATGGGCGAACCCGTCTCCGCACTGAAGGCGTGCGTGAGAAGAGCAAGGAAGGTGATGAGCAACGGCTTCAAAAAAACGCGAGGGGTTGGGAGTTACGCGATGATGTCCTGCACGACCTTGCCGTCATTGATGGCAATCGGCCGTGTGCCCATTGCCATGAGCCGCTTCTCAGGCGCGATGCCCATGAGATGAAAAATCGTTGCGGCCAAATCTTCTGCGGTGACGGCTCCTTCCACCGGCTCGGCAGCCGTTGCGTCCGACATGCCATGCACGAGGCCGCGCTTCACGCCGCCGCCAGCCAGCGCCACGCTGAAGCACTTCGCCCAGTGGTCGCGCCCACCCGCGTTGTTCATCTTGGGCGTGCGGCCAAAGTCGGTGGACACCACCACCAGCGTCTCATCCAGCAGACCACTCGCAGCAAGGTCCGAGATGAGGGCCGCATAAGCTTGATCAAACTGCGGCAACTGGTCGCTCACACCCTTTTTCAGGTTTTGATGATGGTCCCACGAGCCATACGACACGGTCACAAAACGCACGCCTGCACTGACCAGACGCCGAGCCATCAGCAGTCCCTGCCCCGCTAGGTTTTTGCCATAGCTCTCACGCATGCCCTCAGACTCCGAAGCGAGATTGAACGCCTCACGCGCCGCTGGAGATGAAATCATCGCGTAGGCGTTTTGGTAAAACTTGCCCATCGGTTCAATCGCACCACTGCGGGACAGATGCGCCTGTTGTGCGTCCACCACTTGCTTCAGCGACCGCCGCGTGTCGAAGCGGGCTTGATCCACACCTTTTGGCAAAGCCAGATCTTGCACGGCGAAGCCAAGTTTGCTTGGATCACCACCGACACTAAATGCGCCGAAAGTCGGGCTCAAATAACCCGTCCCGGCCTGTGCAGGTGTGTCCGGAATGGTCACAAAAGGCGGTAGATTTTTCAGCGCACCCAGCTCGTGGGAAACGATGCTGCCCATGCTCGGATACATCACCGCCGGACTTGGCCGCCAGCCCGTGAGCATCGTCATCTGCCCGCGTTCATGCGCCGACTCCGTGTGCCACACCCCGCGCAGCAGTGTCAGCTTG
Source organism: Verrucomicrobiaceae bacterium (assembly GCA_044340175.1). Taxonomy (GTDB): domain Bacteria; phylum Verrucomicrobiota; class Verrucomicrobiia; order Verrucomicrobiales; family Verrucomicrobiaceae; genus JAGRPD01. Next base: position 357 of record JBIIUD010000640.1, on the reverse strand, counting down.
TCCGCCACTCCTGCCGTCTTTTTGAGCAACTCGCAGAGCTGCATCCCCGGCACCTTCGTCCCAATCGCCCCGAACTCCCCGCGATACTCCGCCGCCGCTTCCGGCTTTGGGTCCCAGGACTCATGCTGCCCCAGCGCTCCGGGAAGGAAAATGTGAATCACCGACTTCGCCTTGGCGACGGGAGCTACCGGACTCTCGGCTGCCTGCAACTCGAGATACCGGCCCAGCGAGAGGCTCATGCAACTGCCCACACCGACACGAAGGAGATGACGACGGGATAGAGAGTTCGACAGAGTGATTGAGTTAGTCATGGCTGGCTCTTTTGAAGTGTTCAAAGTTTCGGCATCGGCACCTTGA